>JAIBDK010000252.1 GCA_024679435.1 Gammaproteobacteria bacterium
TGTTTTCCCGCGGCTTCTAACAGGGTTATCTCCCGATTCAACAACGGAAAAACAGAGACTGTCCTACAGTTTCAGGAACGGAATATTCCATTTTCCGGCTTCAGAAAAAAAATTCCACGGCAAACTGATCGATGACCATCATTTAGAGATTTGTATCAACCATCAAAAATTTACTGTTACCGCAGATGCAACATCCACCGGCTCAGTATTTATGCATTTCGACGGCAGGCATCACCTTATCGAATTTAATGACCCACTGAACATTAATTTCACGGGGACACAGAGTTCCGGCCAAACCGGTGGGCCGGTGCTGTCGCCGATGCCGGGGACGGTTATCGATGTGCTGGTAAAACAGCAACAGACCGTCAACGCCGGTGACCCACTGATGATTCTTGAGGCCATGAAAATGGAACACCAAGTTAGCGCCAACATCAGTGGCAAAGTAAAAGATATTTATTTTCAAAAAGGCGACCAGGTTCAGGACGGCGTTTTTTTGCTGGAAATAGAACCATCTTAAAATACATAAAAGAAGCCGAATAATGAATCTTCCCGATCAGGTAAAAATTGTTGAAGTCGGCCCTCGAGACGGTCTGCAGAATGAAGACCAACATTTGACGTTTAATCAGAGGGTCAGATTTATCAATATGCTGGAAGCCTGCGGTCTTCAAAATATTGAAGCAGGCAGCTTCGTACGTCCGGATCGAGTACCCCAGATGGCCGGTACCGAGCAGGTGATATCCCAACTCAATCTGGAGGGAGAAACACACTTTCCTGTCCTGGTACCCAATACCAAAGGACTCGAAGACGCACTCGCGTGCGGGGTCAAAGAAATCGCCATATTCGCCGCCGCATCAGAAACATTCAGCCAAAAAAACATTAACTGCAGCATCGAGGAGAGTATTCGAAGATTCACCCGCGTTGTTAACACCGCGTTACATCAGGGAATCAGAGTAAGAGGATACATATCCTGTGTTATGGGTTGCCCTTATGAAGGCAATATATCCAGCAACACGGTCATTGAAACCGCAATAAAACTGATTGATCTGGGATGCTATGAAATATCACTGGGTGACACAATCGGAACCGGAACGCCACTACAGACTTTCGAACTCATGGAAAAAATTCAGAAAAACATTCCCCGGCAACAGCTGGCGGTTCACTTTCATGATACTTATGGTCAGGCGCTGGCCAATATTTTTAGCGCATTACAAACTGGAATTTCGGTAATTGATGCTTCGGTAGCCGGGCTCGGCGGATGTCCTTATGCCCGGGGGGCCAGCGGCAATGTAGCCACAGAAGATGTTGTTTTTATGTTAAACGGTCTCGGGATTCACCACGGCATAGATCTCGAAAAGTTAATATCGGCAGGCCGTATAATCTGTGAGCAACTTAAGCGTCCGATCATGTCGCGGGTAAATCTAGCAACTCAATTCTGATTGATCAATTACAATAGAGTTCACTTACAAAAAACATACTGAGATATACTAAAAATGCCACTGACCCTTGGATTTGATGTTTTCGGTACGCTGATCGACACCCACGGAGTTGTAATGCAACTTCAAACCATGATCGGTGATGACGCACCCCGATTCTCTCAGGTGTGGCGGGATAAACAGCTTGAATATACGTTCCGACGAGGATTAATGGGTCAGTATCAGAATTTCGGCGTGTGTACTAAGGATGCCTTAAATTACACGACCCAGTTTCTTGGGCACGAAATGTCGGAGGATCAAAAGCAGATTCTGCTAAAGTCCTATTCCACTCTCCCTGCATTTCGCGACGCCATGCAGGGTTTAAAGGATGTAAGGGCGGCCGGTCATCGACTTTTTGCATTTTCCAATGGTCAGAGCCATGCCGTCGACACCGTTCTGGCTAACGCCGGTATCAGAGAGTATTTAGAAGGAACGGTTAGTGTTGACAGTATTAGCACATTCAAGCCAAATCCTGCCGCCTACCATCATTTTCTGACATCAACTGGATCCACTGCCCGCGATGGCTGGCTGGTATCGAGTAATAGTTTTGATGTAATCGGCGCGGTGGCCATTGGCATGAATGCCGCTTGGGTCCAAAGATCAACTTCGGTAGTTTTTGACCCATGGGAATTTCAGCCGACGATCACATTGAGCTCACTGGAAAAATTGGCAAACACCCTGCCCTGATTTTATTATGAGAGAATCCAAAACCGCGAATTTCTTTAACCAGAGAGACAAAAACAAACTTCCCGGCTTCCTTGGGATTCATACGCTGGAAATCGGCACAGATTACTCGTTGCTTGAAATGTCTCTGCAGGACAAACATATGAACCTGAGAGGCTTTGTGCATGGCGGAAGTATTGTCACCCTCGCTGACTCCGCAGCAGGCTATGGCACTTATGCCAACCTTCCAGGCGAAGCAGAGGCGTTTACCACGATTGAACTGAAATGTAATTTTATTAGGGGCATCTGCGACGGAATTCTTGAGTGTCGGGCAGAATGTATTCACCCTGGAAAGACAACTCAAGTCTGGGACGCTCGGGTAACCGATCAAAAATCTAGAAAAATTGTGGCCGAATTTCGTTGCACCCAGATTATTCTTTATCCCCGTCAATCATGAATGCAAACATAATTTCTGTCCGAAAAAATTAAAAATGAACGCCCCAAAAGCAACACGCAAACAACTACACACCCGCAATATTTATTGTCGAGGCTTTGAGCGCTCTGACGAGCTTTGGGATATAGAGGCGACATTGGTTGACACAAAAAATAACCTGTATACCAATCATGAGCGCGGACAGGTAGCCCCGGGAGAACCTATCCACGAGATGACATTAACAATGACCCTGGATATAGATTTAGTGATCCGTGATATAAGGGTCGACATGGCACATACACCATACCAGTTGTGCAAATCAGCATCAGACACCATGGAAAATCTGATTGGCCTAAAGATCAAAGCGGGATGGATGAAGGAAGCACGGCAACGTGTTGTCCGGACAGAAAGCTGCACCCACGTTATGGAATTACTGGGACCAATTTCCAGCACAGCCTATCAAACCATGCACTGGGCAATTGAGAGGCGAGAAAAAGCTAAACCCGACAGAGCTGATCCGATGATTCTGGATCAGTGTAAAACGCTGACTCGGAATAGCGCTGTTGCAAAAGTGATGTGGCCGGAATTCCACAAGGATATCAACACGGGAACCAGAGAATCATGAATTACCTGAAAATCATTAAGCACCTATTTCAAAGTATGATGCGCTTTTATGGGTTCCCTAACGTTAAATTAATTACCACTCGGGTAACTGAAACACCGTGAACACCAGCCCCGAGGCCCAAGCGTTTATCAAGTCCGGAATACCCGTTCCGGCTCATGAAACTCTGAATTCGGACAATATCGAATCCGTACGTGAACAAGCCCTTGAAACCTATCAGGCCGGCATTAACTATGCGACGGAAAGTTATGTGGGCAAGATGACCACCACAAATTTGGGTGGCGTCGAATGCATGGAAATTCTTCCCTGCAAACTGAATCAGCATTTGTCAAACACAGTACTTTTATATTTTTTCGGTGGTGGTTTTATTCAGGGAAGTCCCGAAGAGGATCTGGCAATAAGTGGATATATTTCCCGAGAGCTGGGAATACGGGTAATTGCGCCATACTATCGGAGATCGCCAGAATTCGGTTTTCCCTACGCCATTGAAGATGGGATCGCAGTTTATCGCACGCTTTGTTCAGATCAATCTGTAAACAGAATGTTGATCGCTGGAGAATCAGCTGGCGGAAATCTGACTCTTGGAATACTGTTACGTGCACTCAAACAAGATTTACCGATGCCACGAGCCTGCGCATTAATGTCACCATGGTGTGACCTGGCGCATTCAGGAGATTCAGAAAAGTCGAACAATGGACGGGATCCTACTCTAACGCTGGAATATGTGGAAAATGCCGCTCAACTTTATGCCGGAGAATATCCACAAAAAGATTGGGAAGTATCTCCATTGAACGCTAATTTTGATTCACGATTCCCCGCAACAATAATAACAACAGGAACCCGTGATCTTTTAATGAGCCAGTCCGTCCGACTCGCCGCCAAGTTAAGAAAGGCTGAAATTAACGTGGACTTAAGGGTTTGGGAAGAAATGTGGCATGTATTTGAGTTTTACCCCCACATCCCTGAGGGACATCGTTCACTGTCCGAAATCTGTCAGTTTCTAGAAAGCCATCTTCAGTAATCCATTTCATCCGCAGTCAGTCTGATGCTTGATGTAA
>JAIBDK010000310.1 GCA_024679435.1 Gammaproteobacteria bacterium
CCTGCCCCGGGTTGGCAGAAATATAAAACAAAGCGGCGACCATAATCATTGAACCGGAAAGCCCAATGAGAAAATGCCTGATTAATTGAGGCCTTGAAAGCGAAGAAAATTCCATGAAATATCGATTAGTGAGTGAGTATTAGTGGCCAGGTCACGCTGGTTCCCGTATTTTTGTTCCAATTCGAGCATAAGCAACATTTACCAGGGCTGAATCTTTTCAGGGGAGTGGTCTGAATCACCTTACATTGTTCACCCGCAATTATGGGAAATTTTATTACCCGGCCAGAATAGTTGACATCAGGTACATAGGTCATATCCAGCAAAGTGAGTCCGAAAAAAACAGCCGGGTAATTTCGCCCGCCGCCGGTTAACCAGATATCCCCTGATTCGTATTTGCCCAATGTCTTATTAATATCGCTAAAGTGCTCGACGCCGACTGACTAGTACGAATAAAAGTAGAATAAACACCCTATTCCGCTGAGTCAAGAAGATTCAATCCGCCCAGAAAACCGATAAATCTTTTGAAAAATACGATCGATCGAACCAACTATGCCTGCTGTAGCAACAGCAAGCATGAAATACCTTGTGAAGGGGTCTTTTTTGAAACATTCTCTGCGCTGTAAACCAATAAAGCCCTGTCGCAATGGGCCGCATTCTTAAAAATGGGTGGAAATCAGGTCGCGTCTATAATGGGTAATCCATTCAACAGGCCATCTGACGGTATGGAATATATTTATCTAAATTTCAACCCGGTTAGTATATGAGTTACTTCGGTTTATTGGGATGCAGCACAGCCAATCTGATTAATCTCGAAATTAGCCTGTATTTTCCGTATCATGTAAACTTTACCAAAGCAAACTACATTGAGCTCAGACATGAATAAAATCAACTTTTCCTTCATTTTTGCAGCGGGCATTGCGGCCCTCATGTTAACCCCAATGGTCGCTCCGACCTCAGCCAACGCCCAAAGCGCGACATCCCAGACAGAAGTTGTGTCTGGCCAATATTTTGGAGCCAAAAACACCACTCACCCCAGCTGGTTCAAGGAGAGTTTTCTTGAATTTGAAGAGGATATTGCCGAAGCGGCCGAAGCCGGCAAACGTCTGGTAATCTATTTTCATCAGGATGGGTGCCCGTACTGCAACAAACTGGTCGAAGACAACTTCAACAACCCGGACATACTGGAAAAAATGCGGGCAAGTTTTGACCTGGTCGCCATCAATCTCTGGGGGGATCGGGAAGTCGTTCAGGTAGGCGGCAAGGCATTTACAGAAAAAACCCTTGCCCAGGCGCTGGATGTCGATTTCACGCCAACCCTGATTTTTTTCAACGAAAATAAAGAGGTCGCCTTAAGGCTTAACGGATACTATCCTGTCGTCGATTTTGATCACGCACTTGATTATGTCTCGGCGAAAATGGAAAAGCAGATTGGTTTTCCCGAATATGTCGCCAACTATAAAAAAGAAAAGCAAACTGGCGAACTCAACCGCCAAGATTGGCTACTAACGGCCCCCTATGATCTCGCAAATTTACCGGAATCAAAACCGCTGGCGATATTATTCGAAGAGCCCAATTGTCAAAACTGCGACCTGCTACATACCCGAACGTTTGCCAGCCCGGATGCCAAAGGTTTGCTGGAATCATTTCAGATCGTACAATTAAATCGCTGGTCCAACACCCCGATTATAAAACCGGATGGCGAACCGACAACCGCCACGGCCTGGGCGAAGGAACTTGGTTTAGGTTTTTCCCCAGCGATCGCGTTTTACGACCCAAACGGCAGCAAGCTCTTTATCGTAGATTCCATGCTCAAAACATTTCACATTCTGGGAATATTTGATTACATTTCATCCGGCACATACAAAACTGAGCCCGACCTGCAACGCTTCCTCAGCGAACGCGCGGAACACATCATCAACACAGGGAAAGATGTCAATATCTGGGAATACTAAGGACGTGCATTTTCCACCACGTTTATTGATCAATATTTAATATTCGTTGAAATTTTCCCTGTTTGACAGCCCGCGTGGTGATCGACCGCTGGCCGCGCTCACCCTGGTGCTCACCGGTGTGTTTGTTCTGGCCTTTCAGGATTCTTTAGTAAAACTCTTGTCGTCCCAGACATCCTTCTGGCAATTTCAAACCCTGCGCTCGATCGGTAACGTCACGTTCGTCATCCTATTGGCGCTCACTGCGGGCGGGTTGCGTATCCTGTCACCCAGGAACTGGAAGCCCGTCTACCTGCGTGCTGTTTTTCTGATCATCTGCATGTTCTTTTTCTTTTCCGGCGCGCCTTTTTTATCAATATCGCAGATGGCAGCGGGGCTCTACACCTACCCGATTTTCGTCTCCCTTCTGGCGGCTCCGATACTCCATGAAAAAGTAGGTCGATGGAGAATCGGTGCATTGCTGCTGGGTGCGATTGGCGCTGCCTTTATACTAAGCCCCTGGGACGACAATTTTGCGCTTATACAGGTTCTTCCTGTCATCGCAGGCTTTTTTTATGCCGCTAATATCCTGACCCTGCGTCGCGCCTGCCGCAATGAGAATCCGCTTGCACTGGCATTTGCCACCGGCATAATTTATGTCACAACCGGTCTTGCCGGAACAACCATTCTCAGTCTCTTTCCGCCCGCAATGGAAATTCAGGAAAGCATGCCGTTCGTCGCCATAGGCTGGCCTGAATTAAGTTTGCTGGTCGCTGCGTTTGCATTACTGGCATCGGTTCTCAATCTTACCGGCAATATATGTCTGAGCAAAGCCTACCAGACAGCAGACAGCAGCTGGTTGGCACCGCTGGATTTTTCCTATCTGCTTTTTGCCGCGATCTGGGGACAGATATTGTTCGACCAATGGCCCAAAGGTCAGGCCGTCATCGGGATGATTCTGATCGCGACAGCAGGGGCAGTAACAGCGTGGCGAGAACGAGTTGCGGGTCGATAACCGAGTGCGCTATCGCCTTTCAGCCTAAGCCTTTTCTGTCATCCCCCCACCTCGATCACGATGACGTGGCATGAGGGTCTGAATGACACAGACGGAGTCGAAATTACCTCGACTAAGAATCACCCTCACGCATCCTCTCGTTAGCCTCTGCAAACACCGCCCGGGTATGCTCGATATCAAAAGGATGTTCTTCCAGGGTCTGGGGATCCCATTCACTCCGCGGGGCTTCGAAAAAGTCTCCTCCATACACATGAATCGCAGCAGTTAATTTCGATTCAGGATTATGCACGCTATGAATAACATCTTCATGAAGTGGCGCAACCTCACCGAGACCTAAAAGTTTTTGACCCTGCTGAACCAGACCGGCCGGGGTTCTTTGATAAAAGTTGTTTTCCTCGCTACCCCCATAAATGCCAATATCCGCCCACATACAGTGATTATGAGGATGTAACGTCATGCCGGGGGCCCAGACAATGTTCAGAATTGTAAGATCAGGCGCGTGGTAAAGTGTGTTCAACCCTCCAAGCTCCGGCACACCCAGTTCCTGCAGAACCTGGCCGGGATCAGAAACAGCCTCAGCCACTAATTCCCTGATCTCTTCCTGCGAATCCGGGCCGCAAACGGCGGCGCGGCAATTTTTCACAAAGTCATCTAGTGCAAACTTCATATCTTAATCCTGCCATTCCGGTTATTTATAAAAACCACAGTATAACGCTTGGTCTGGTGCAAATAAAACCACTATAATTATTGACTCCATCTAAC
>JAIBDK010000368.1 GCA_024679435.1 Gammaproteobacteria bacterium
ATTAATATCGTCGATGTCACGTTGCGTGATGGTGAACAGACTCAGGGCGTGTCCTTTTCTCAGTCGGAGAAAGTGACGATTGCCAAAGCTTTACTTCACTCTCTGAAGGTCGACAGAATCGAAGTGGCATCAGCGGGTATTTCTGATGGTGAGCATGAGGCGGTGAGCCGGATTAATGAATGGGCCAGAGACGAAGGCCGTCTTGAACAGGTTGAGGTGCTGGGATTCACCGATCATATGCGTAGCGTCGACTGGATAGAGTCTGCCGGCGGTAAGGTTATCAATTTGTTAACCAAAGGGAGTGAAAAGCATTGCCGTGAGCAATTACGGATGACCCTCAAAGAGCATCTTCGGGCGATTGAGCAAACCGTGAACTATGCCAAAGAGCGTGGCTTGCTGGTTAATGTGTATCTTGAGGACTGGTCAAACGGATATGCGGATAAACCGCAGTATGTGTATGAAATGATGGAAAGCCTGTGTGGTTTTCCCATAGAGCATGTCATGCTGCCGGACACGCTGGGGGTGATGTCTCCCGCTGAAGTTTTTGACAGCCTGTCGGACATGATGAAACGGTTTCCTGATTGCCGTTTTGACTTTCACCCTCATAATGACTACGGGCTTGGCACGGCAAACTGCATGGCTGCGGCAAGAGCAGGGGTTTCTTCTATTCATTGTACGGTGAATTGTTTAGGTGAACGAGCCGGTAACGCTTCGTTGGCCGAGGTCTGTCTGGTTCTTAAAGATAAACTGGGAAAAGAGCTTTCAGTGGATGAGTCAGAGATCTATCACCTCAGTCAGATGATAGAAAATTTTTCTGGGAAAATAGTGGCCGATAACGCCCCTGTAGTGGGTGCGGATGTGTTCACCCAGACGGCGGGTATCCATGCAGACGGAGATCAAAAAGCAGGGCTATACAAGACCAGATTGAGTCCGGATAGATTCAATCGATCGCACACTTATGCACTTGGGAAAATGAGTGGAAAGGCCTCGCTGCAAAAAAATCTTGAGGCGCTGGGTATCAGTTTGTCTAAAGAGGATCAGGTCAAGGTTTTGGAGAAAGTAGTTTCGTTGGGAGATTCCAAAGCAGTTATTACCTCGGAAGATTTGCCTTTGATTATCGCTGATGTTCTTGAATCGCGGGGTGAGCGACATCTGGATTTGCTAAATTGCTCGATTACCAGTGTGTTTGGGTTGGATTCTCATGTCAGTATCAGCGTTCGACTTTATGACAAGGTATATAAAGCAACGGGAACCGGTAACGGCGGGTTTGACGCGTTTATTGAAGCCATTGAAGAGGTTTTGGGCAAGCATGATATTGCCGTTCCGGAACTGCTGGATTATCAGGTTCGAATTCCTAAAGGTGGAACCACCAGCGCATTGGTTGAGTGTTTTATCACCTGGCAGGTAGACGGCAGAAAAGTTAGAACTCGCGGGGTAGATGCCAACCAGGTTTTTGCCGGGATTCAAGCCACATTGAGAATGGTAAATATGCAACTCGGTACGGGTGCCTAGCTGGATTCACAATAATTTTTACTTTAAGGCTTCCGGAATTGATCAATCTGCACCTCAGTTCCATAATCAGCATAGTCTCCATCTGTGCGTTGGCCACGAAACTGTTTCCACTCAACAGGTCTGTATCTGCCAGGACAATTGTGTGTGATGGTTGTTGATAATGGTTCTATGATGCAGCTGGATGAAGGATTGAAGAAAAAAGGGACACTGTATCGGTCTCTTGACTGCATTGCCAGGACGCGATGAATTGCGGCTTGATACGTGTCATTTGACCAAATCTGCATCATGTCTCCGGTGTTGACGACGATAGCACCGGCAACTGGTGAGATGTTGTGCCACTGACCTTCACGAAACACCTGTAATCCACCGACTTCATCCTGGAGCAGTAATGTAAGCGCTCCGGCATCAGTATGATGATGAACCCCAAGATCAGCCACTTCCAGATGGTCAACTGATGACGCTTCCAGCGGATCCTTGACTGGATAATAATTCAATCTAATAAAGCCGGTATGATTGTGTGCAAAATGTGGATGTAAAAATTCCGGCGGTAAACCCAGCCCCGAACAGAAAGCTTTGAGTAAATCGAGAGACACTCTGGTGCAGGCCTCAAGATATTGGATCATTGTTTCTCGAAAATCATCCTGAGTATCAGGCCATCGATTGGATGCATGATATATCGGATCAATACCCGGGGTGGTGTAATCGAAAACTTCCTTTTTATCGCGTTGGTTTTTGGTCAATTCATTATTGTAGTAGCCCCAGGGATTCTCTCGTGTTCTTAAGAGTGACGATTTGAAATCTTCGGGCTGATGGAAAAACTGTCTGGTCTGAGACCAGACTTTTTCCAGGAGAGTGTCTTGAATTCCGTGATTGACGATCTGGAAAAACCCCCAGTCCTTGCAGGCTTGAGCAATACTCTGAACACAAATTTGATACTGTTTTTGATTCAAAGGGTGCGCTAGTTCTGTTATATCAATAACTGGAACATCCCCGAGCGTTCGCTTGTCATTGCTAACCGGAAACTTATCTAGATCTGTGGTTGGGCTTTCCATGAGAGTTGTTAACAGGTTTGGTTGGTCTAAGGGGGGTGTTATTCGATTATACTAGAGACTTCAGTCTATCCGGACAGTCAATACTGCTCCTGTAATGGTTTGCAAGTCGGAAAATTTAGTCAAAATATGTCTCATTCAACTTATCTCCCCGAAAAAATGGGATCCGCTGTTGTTGAGCCCTGCGGTAGCTTCGAAGCAGGTTCTTATCAGCAGTTTACGGTGACCTATACCGCCGGTTACTTTGGAATAGATGATACCGGTTCCTTGAAAATTGTTCACCGCTTTGCATCAGATATGGGGCGTCCACAGTTTGACAATCCTGAGGGGCCGAACTTTACAACTGTAGAAGCCAGTAACGGTGCCGTGCTTCACGTCGAATACGACATGAAGCGAAACATACGCCCCTGGGATAAAACCCTGTACATTAGAGTAGTTCGGGGATTTTTGCGGGAAGGGGATCAGATTATTGTCCGATTTGGTGATCAGCGTCACGGATCACCGGGAATTCGGTTGCAAACTTTTTGTGAGGATACGTTCGAGTTTC
>JAIBDK010000372.1 GCA_024679435.1 Gammaproteobacteria bacterium
ACAGGCAATACGGCCACATCAACCTACATGATTTCGGTGCGATGGACAGAGCAAAGAAAGCAAATATCGGTAGTCGATGATTATGAAAACCCATGTGATGGAAGTAAGAAGCAAGACCTCCATTGTTATCAGCTGGAAGTTCGACTATGAGCGATTTTCACAGATCTCAATTCAACGGGATAAGCTGCAAAGGGATCTCTCTAACAGAGTTAATTATTGCATCAACACTAAGCATCCTGATCATAGTCACGGTTTTAAAGGTCTACGTTAATGCTCAGCACAGCAGTCGAACCCAGACTTTAAATCGACAAATCCAGGAAAATGGGCGTTTTGCTCTAAAGTTAATCGGCGAAGATATCCAGATGGCGGGGTATCACGGATTAAGCATAAGGCCTTCTACTATCGATACGTCGGCCACAGACTCACTAAGCACTCAATACGGATGCGGTACTGCCGCCTGGGCCGCTAATGTTTCTGAATCTGTTTTTGCTGCTGATAACACCAATCCTTATATTGATACCTGCATTTCTGAATCAACCTATACAGACGCTACAGATATTCTTGTCGTGCGGCATACCGCTGGCGAACCAATTGCAGCCTCTGCTATCAAGGAGCATCACTTGTATCTCTATACGTCATTGACGGACGGCGCCTCATTCAGAGCAGACAATAGCGGCAAAATAAACGATACAACACTAGAAACTGTGACAGAAATCCCCGTTGGGACCTATAAATTATCCACCAACGTTTACTACATCCGGCCCTGCAGTTCAGTGATTGCAGGAAATAGCTCAAGGTGTTCAGGTGACAGCATACCGACTCTGGTCCGACAGACACTAACCGCAAACGGCTCCGTAGTGGAACCGTTGGTTGAATACATAGAAAACATGCAGGTTACGCTGGGCATTGATACCGGTTTCACATCAGACTTTACCGTTGACAGATATGTTAGTCCCGCAGCGGTAAGTGATTGGGAAAAAGTCATCGTTGCACGCATAGATTTTCTTGTTCGATCGCCAGATAAAGTGACTGGATACGATCACTCACGCACCTATAAAGTTGGACAGGAGTCGATTACCAAACGTGATGGGTACTATCGAAAGGTGTTTACCAATAGCTTTTTTATACGAAATCTGTCTCTGGAAAACGGTTGATCTAGGAGATTCGAACTTTGAAATTATCAACAAACCGGAAGCGCGGCCTATTAATTAATACACGGAGCAAAAACGTGGGAGCCGTATTGCCCATCTCCATGATTATGATGCTTTTGATGACAACGATCGGGCTAGCCAGTATGCGTTCGGCACAACTTGAAACCGTCATGGCCACAAATCTGCAGCAGCAAACAACAGGTTTTAACAATGCAGAATCGGTGGCAGCTATCGGCGAGGAAACCTGGGATACCATGTTGGTGAACTGCCTTAACAACCTAAAAGAATGCGACGACTCAACGATCTCTGGCCTGACACCAAGAATGCTGTCCGATGGGGTCAAATCCTTCAATTGGAAAGAAGGAGGAAGATCCGCTGAAAAATACGGCAGTTACTACATCGAATATTTGGGGCGAAGAAATATACCTGGAGAACTTGAGAAGCGCATTCACCTGTACCGCTTAACTTCGCTTGCCACCGATGATACCGGAACGTCGCAGACTCTGATTCAGACGATTTATAGAAGATGTATAAAAATGGATGGTTTTCCATGCCCCGAATAGCGCCATCTGTTGCCAGAAATCGCACAGTGCAGTGGCATAACAGTTTCAAACAACAAATAACAGACATTAATCCGTAGCATGAAAAAATATCAAATCAAAACCAAGCCATCCTCCCCCTATGCGAGAATTTGGCGCATTTTTTCTCTGGCTGTGTCTCTGAATACGATGATGATGGGGACAGTCGCATTCGCAGCATCTGCTGAATTTGATGCCTCGGAGCGCTACGGAAATACAGGCAAACCGGCAGTTCACCCCTCAAGCCTTGTCTCCACCGGTGGGTATGTATTTGAAACTCGTTTTGAGCCTGATGCCTTCACCGGCGATGTGGTGGCCCGACAAATCTCTAGTAAGGGAATAATAACGCAGGACGGACTCGATGATGACGACTATGTGTCAGAAGATTATGCGCTCTGGCGTGCCCATAATAGCTTACCGTCCTGGGATAATAGAAATATTTTTACAGCGATTAACTCTGTTGTTGTTGACGGTATAGGCGTTAAACCGGAAGGAGAAGGGATAGAATTTCTTTGGAGTGATAGCCTGCCTGATCAAGTCAAAAACAATTTGATACCTGGAAAAACAATCACTCACCGCGAAAGTGTGGGTCCTATTTTCGTAAACTGGGTGCGAGGAAGTTCTGACAGTGAAGTGGCTGACGATGGATTAATGGATGCGGCTAACGGGAGAATCCATCGATCGAGACGCAAGCTCAATCACAGGGGAATTGAAGTGCATTATCCGTTAGGTGATATTGTTCACTCCGCTGTTCAGTATGTAGGCCCACCCAATAAATTATTATCTGAGGCCAGCTATTCAGCATTTCTCGTGGCGAACAAAGACAGAATACCTGTGGTATACGTGGGCGCTAATGATGGCATGCTCCATGCATTTGATGCGGAGAATGGTGAAGAGCTTTTTGCCTTTATTCCAGAGGGGGTGCACACAAATCTGGAACAGCATTCCAACCCACTCAGTCGTATTCAGGAATACTATGTTGATGGAACACCGACGATTGGAGATGCTTTTGGCAATTTTCCAAATAGCAGCGATGGTGTGAGTGAAGCTTGTAATGACCACGGTTATTGCTGGCGCACTGTTCTTGTTGGGGGGTTGAACAGCGGGGGGAGCTCCATTTACGCGCTAGATGTAACCGACCCGCAACGCGACAAGCAAAATGCCAAGAAAATGTTTTTATGGGAGTTTTCACATGCCGACCTTGGTCATACTTTCAGTCGACCTGTTATCGCTCAGTTACAAAATAAAATCTGGGTCGCTATTTTTGGAAGTGGAATCCATGACGTTAGTGAATCCACTGCAGCACTGTTTATCGTTGATATTGCTACCG
>JAIBDK010000027.1 GCA_024679435.1 Gammaproteobacteria bacterium
AGATCTTGTGGGTTCATTCAAAAATGTCCGTTCCAGCCTGATTATTATTTCACCGTATTTTGTCCCGGGAAAGGAGGGCACATTATTTCTTTCTGACCTCGCTCGTAACGGTATTCGCGTAAAAGTTTTAACCAATTCTCTGTCATCAACTGACGTAGCGGTGGTTCATGCTGGATACATTAAGTATCGTAAGGATCTCTTGAAGGCCGGCGTAGAAATTCACGAAGTTCAAAGCAACAGCCTGAAACCTCATGTTGGAAACTGGAATGGTTCGTCTTCAGCAAGTTTGCACAGCAAGGCGTTTATCTTTGATGACGAGGAAGTTTTTGTCGGGTCTCTTAACCTTGATCCGAGGTCAGTCTACGAGAACTCCGAAATTGGTCTGCTGATCAAGTCCTCGAAAATTGCCCGTGAGTTAACAGATTGGTACGAGGACTATTCAATCAACAACTCTTATCGAGTTTTCCTGGCTGACAGCTGGTCGGGAATGAAACTCACCAGATGGCACCTGCCGGGATCTCCGGACTCGCCGGTCCTGAAAAACGAACCCGACAGTGGAATATTACTTAGAGCCGGCATTCATCTGATCCGGTTTCTGCCAATCGAATCACAACTCTGAAGTAAAAAATGACTCTGCGCACGGCTGATTGATTTTAATATAGCCGCAAATAAAGTGGCAGCTTCCGTTACCGTTTTGCTCGGGGCGGCAGTCCCAAATGCTGAGTTAGAATTTTTCCTTTCAAAGATTTGCTCCGCTTATTTGTATTTCCATTTTTCCGTCTCGGACTCTTACATCCAACACGTAACCCGGGCTGCTCTGCAGGCACTAGATGCGCTCTGGTATTACCAATTAAATCTTCTCTACCCAGTTTTTGAAGTGCCTCCCGGATCATTGGCCAATTATCCGGATCATGATAGCGCAGAAATGCTTTATGCAGCCGGCGTTGCCTGTCACCTTTCGCTGTTTCCACTGCTTCGCTCTCCTTGCTCACCTTTTTTAGAGGATTTTTGCCCGTGTGGTACATCGCTGTTGCGGTAGCCATTGGCGAAGGATAGAAATTCTGCACCTGATCGGCTTTGAATCCATTGGCCTTCAACCAGATCGCCAAATTCATCATATCCTCTTCCGTAGTGCCGGGATGCGCAGCGATAAAATAAGGTATCAGATATTGTTTCTTGCCTGCTTTTTCAGAAAACTTTTCGAATAACTCCTTGAATCGATTATAGCTTCCCATACCCGGCTTCATCATTTTTGACAGCGGTCCTGATTCTGTGTGCTCCGGTGCAATTTTTAAATATCCACCGACATGATGGGTTACCAGCTCTTCAACGTATTCAGGGGACTCTACGGCAAGGTCATATCGCAAACCTGAAGCAATTAGTACTTTCTTGACCCCTTTAATATTTCTTGCTCTTTTATACAAGCTGATAAGCGCGGAGTGGTCCGTATTCAGATTTTCGCAGATTTTCGGATACACGCAGGATGGTCTTCGGCATGCCGATTCAATCTGCCGGGATTTACAGGCAATACGATACATATTCGCCGTAGGACCACCAAGATCAGAGACCACACCAGTGAATCCGGGAACCTTGTCCCGCATCTCCTCAATTTCTCGAATTATCGAATCTTCAGAGCGATTCTGGATAATCCGGCCCTCGTGCTCGGTAATAGAACAAAAAGTGCATCCGCCGAAACAGCCACGCATAATATTCACCGAGAAGCGAATCATCTCGTAGGCAGGAATCCGGCTGCCATGATATTTTGGATGGGGGACTCTGGCATATTCAAGACCGAAAATATAGTCCATCTCTTCGGTTGTCAGTGGAATCGGAGGCGGGTTAAACCATATTTTCTGCCCCCCCTGGTTCTGCACCAAAGGACGGGCATTTCCAGGGTTTGTTTCTAAATGAAGCACCCGATTGGCATGAGCATACAGCACCGGATCACGGGACACGTCATTGAAAGACGGCATCCTGATCACGGCATTCATTCTTCCCTTAAGCTTTTCCTGAACCCGCTGGCGTTTATCACTAAAAGAAACAGTGACAGATTTCTTTGGTGTGTCACTCTCTTTTTTGTCACAAACCTCATTTTGAGAATACTCATAAGGATTAATTCTTTTCTCGAGCCTTCCCGGCTTATCTACATTGGTAGAGTCGACGACCTGCCAGTGATCCGGGATTTCATCAATAAAAAAAGCCGTACCGCGAATATCATTGATTGTGGAAATATCTTCACCCAAGGATAGTCTGTGAGCAACTTCGACTATCGCGCGCTCCGCATTTCCAAACAGCAGCAAATCAGCCTTGGCATCTGCCAGGATCGATCTCCTGACCTTATCCTGCCAATAGTCGTAGTGAGCAATCCGCCTCAATGAAGCCTCAATTCCACCAATAACAACGGGCACATCACGATACGCCTCCCGACATCGTTGGGAATAGACAATAGAGCAACGATCTGGGCGCTTACCGCCAATATCGCCCGGCGTATAGGCGTCATCTGAACGAATTTTCCGGTCTGCCGTATAGCGATTTATCATTGAATCCATATTGCCCGCAGTAACTCCAAAAAAAAGATTTGGCCGGCCCAGAATCTTGAAGGGTTTACTGGATTGCCATTGTGGCTGGTCTATTATGCCGACCCTGAACCCCTGAGCCTCTAAAAGACGACCGATAATAGCCATCCCAAAGCTTGGATGGTCCACATAGGCATCACCGGTAACAATAATAATATCGCAACTGTCCCAGCCAAGAATTTCCATCTCTTCCCGGGTGGTAGGGAGAAACGAGGCTATGCCAAAGCATTCCGCCCAATACATCGGGTATTGATTCAAAGGTTTAGGCTGGATTGAAACGGCTGAATGCATGGAAACTCCTGATAGAACCCGATCTTACCGAAAACCATGATCCACCGGGAGATAAACCCGTAAAATATAACTATCTGTAACAATTGGTCTATAAACTGACCGGCAAATAATTCAGGAGAGTTCCATTGGCAGCATCCATTACAACGAAAGTCTATCCCGCAGGAATGCTCAACACACTCAGTCATCGTGAAGTAGAAAGGCTTCATGATGCAAGTCAGGGCAATCTCGCGGAGTTACTTCACCGATGCGCCCTGGCCGTTCTGAGTTCAGGCGGATACAGTGATGATGCAGAAGCATTATTAAAAGAATTTCAGGATTTCAGAATTGACGTAGAACAGGTTAACCGAGGGCTGCGAATGCAATTGTCCAACGCACCGGCTACCGCTTTTGTTGATGGGAAAATTATAGAAGGCGTCAGGGAACAGCTTTCATCTCTTATAAGAGACCTGGTTTATTACGACAGTGAGATCAAGGCCATGCCGCAACATGACCTAAACTCATCACAGGGGATAACTAACACTGTATTTGAAATATTGCGGAACGCCGATACGATGAAACCCCAAATTGATCCAAACCTTGTAGTTTGTTGGGGAGGGCATTCAATTGGTCCTGTGGAATATGACTATACCAAAGAGTGCGGTTATGAACTCGGGCTGCGCAAGCTCAACATTATTACAGGATGCGGGCCTGGCGCCATGAAAGGCCCCATGAAGGGAGCTAATATCGCTCATGCCAAGCAGAGACTGGAAACCTGCCGATATGTTGGTATTTCGGAACCAGGCATTATTGCAGCAGAATCTCCCAACGCCATGGTCAATGAGCTGATTATCATGCCAGATATCGAAAAGCGCCTGGAGGCATTTGTTCGACTGGGGCACGGGGTAATCATTTTTCCCGGAGGGGTCGGAACGACAGAGGAGATTCTTTACCTGCTTGGAATTCTTCTCAACCCCGATAATCAAGACCTCCCGTTTCCCATGATCCTCACCGGACCTCAGGAATCTGCAGGCTACTTTAAACAAATAGATGATTTTATTCGACTTACTCTGGGGCCTGAAGCCTGTAAGCGATATAAGATTATTATTGGTAATCCCAGAACAGTCGCTAAGAGCATGATCCGCGGGATTAAAAAAGTTCGGTTTCACCGGATACAAAACAATGACGCTTTTTACTTTAACTGGCTGCTGAAAATAAGTCAGGGATTTCAAACCCCCTTTGTACCCAACCATCAGAACATGGCCGCACTGCAAATAGATCCATCGCTACCAACCCATCAACTTGCCGCCAACCTTAGGTGTCTGTTTTCCGGAATTGTAGCCGGCAATGTTAAACCTGAAGGCTTAAAGGCAGTTCGAAAACATGGACGGTACATAATTGACGGCGATCCTGACATCATGGTTGCCATGGATGAACTGCTTCGAAGTTTCATAGCAGATGGCCGAATGAAACTGCCCGGAGAAAATTCCTACACCCCCTGCTACACGGTTAAAATTCGCTGAGCATCCGTGTTTTGATCAAGCCGCTCTCTGGATTTTTTTGATATGCACCAGAAGTAAGGAAATTGCCGCGGGCGTCACCCCCGGAATTCGTGAAGCCTGACCCACCGTTTGTGGGCGGATTTCAAGAAGCTTTTGCTGGACCTCTGCCGATAATCCTCGAACCGAATTGAAATCCAGTGACGTCGGGATTTGCATATTATCACTCTTTCGAAGACGCTCTATTTCAGTCACCTGACGTTCGATATAGCCACTATAGCGGGCCTGAATTTCTAATTGCCGAATCGTCTGCTCGTCTTCAAGAGGAGATTCCAGCTGCGCCAACCTCACCAGCGCCCGATAATTAACTTCGGGTCTTCTTAGCAGATCCATCAGATTCGCTTCCCGTTGCAAAGGCTGGCCAAGGACTTCACGGATTTTTACGGAGCTGGTTGTTTCCGGTCGAATCCAGGTTTTTTCTAAACGTGTTTTCTCTTTTTCAATACTTGACCGCTTAATTTCAAACGCTAACATCCTGTGATCATCAACCAGCCCGAGATCATGACCTCTCTGAGTCAGACGTAAATCAGCATTGTCTTCTCTTAATTGCAGGCGATACTCAGCCCGAGAAGTAAACATGCGATAGGGTTCAGCAGTACCCTGGGTCACCAAATCATCAATCATCACGCCAATATAGGCTTCATTCCTCGCGGGACACCAAGGCTCTTCCTGTTTTACCTGGCGGGCTGCATTGAGTCCCGCTATCAACCCCTGACCCGCTGCTTCTTCGTATCCTGTTGTCCCGTTTATTTGCCCGGCGAAAAACAAGCCATTTATACACTTGGTTTCCAGCGAGCTTTTCAGCCCTCGCGGATCAAAGAAATCATATTCAATGGCATAGCCTGCCCGGGTAATAAGCGCATTTTCAAAACCTTTTATACTGCGGACATAGTCTAATTGAACGTCGAAAGGAAGGCTCGTCGAAATTCCGTTTGGATATACTTCTGTGGTATTCAAACCTTCAGGTTCGATAAAAATCTGGTGACTATTCTGTTCCGAAAATCGCACCACTTTATCCTCAATAGAAGGACAATATCTTGGGCCCACACCTTCAATAACACCACTATACATTGGCGAGCGATCCAGAGCAGCTCGAATAATATCGTGGGTCCGTTCATTGGTATGGGTAATGTGACAGTGGATTTGCCGCGGGTGTTCCTCAACAGAACCAATATATGAAAATATCGGCATTGGATTGTCGCCAGGTTGATCCTGCAAATGCTGATAATCGATGGTTTTGCCGTCAATTCTCGGTGGTGTTCCCGTTTTCAACCTGTCAACATCCAGCGGCAACTCTCTTAGACGATTAGCCAGATCAATGGATGGTGGATCACCTGCCCGGCCACCACTTGCATTATCCAGACCAACATGAATTTTACCGTTTAGAAAAGTCCCCGTGGTGAGCACCACCGTTGGTGCGGTAAACTTAATTCCCAGCTGAGTTCGGACACCCCGCACCTCATCCCCTACCACGATCAGATCATCGACGGATTGTTGAAAGATAGTCAGATTAGGCTGGAATTCCACCGCTCTGCGAATGGCCATTTTGTACAATGCACGGTCAGCCTGAGCACGAGTGGCCTGAACAGCGGGCCCTTTTCGTGAATTGAGGATACGAAAATGTATTCCCGCCTGATCGATGGCACGTGCCATAATACCGCCAAGGGCGTCTATTTCTTTAACAATATGTCCTTTTCCAATTCCACCAATTGCGGGATTGCAGGACATTTGACCGATCGTTTCAATGTTGTGAGTGACCAGCAAGGTTCGACAATTCATTCTTGCAGATGCCAATGCGGCTTCGACACCCGCGTGCCCGCCCCCAATTACAATGACATCAAATTTTTCAGGATAATTCATAGTGGTAGTTTACTATGTAACAGGAATACCGTGTAATCAGGGTACGCGACTCTATCCCAGCTGGTAATGGTGCGTACGATCTTCGGCCAACTCGTAATTTCAGACTATGACAACTGGGCGCACAGCGACTATTGCTGATAATAGTAATCGAATTTTTGCAGGATATCATCGGTGAATTTCCACGCATCGTCGTGTGAAATATCGCTTTTTTCGGGAATGATTATCCGCGTATACAAGGCTTGACCATGCTGATCTTTCAAAATCTCCAACGCGCGCTCCAGTTCAGCTCTATTCAGATAAACGGAATCAACCTGATCAGGTTTCAGGATTTTGTACAGAAACTCTGACCCACTCTTTTCCAGCCAGATACTTACCACAACCTTACCGGCATCACTTCGGGCAGGCCTGATCAATTCCCGATACTTCTCGTCCAGAGACTCATATTCTTGCTGAAGTGATCGATACTGAACATCAGAAGAATCGGCCCTGATTTGGAGCGCCTCGTTTTCTATTTCACGGGCTTTTATCAGCGTAATCAGCTTTTTAATTTCCTCAGCCGCAATTGAGTAAAGCTCTTCCGTACCCTCTTTCTCCTGCTGCAAACTGATTACTTCCCGAGACAAGTCCAGATTTTCCACCTGAGTTTTCTCTAACAGAATTTTAACTTCTAATAACTGAATTGAAACGGTATCCAGTTTTTCTCCCAGAGTCTGACGGTCTGCAGTCAATGCCGAAATTTCCTGCGATGACGCCAATTTAAGACTGGACAATTTATCACTTAACTGCGTAATTCGACTATTAAGGGTTTGCTCATTTTCGACGAGTCTTTCAATTTCCAAATAAGCCTGGCTTTTTTCACCGCTCAACTGTGAGTTAGCGGATTCAAGTTCTCTGCGCAACGAAACCAGATTTGACAACTGATTCTCAAGTTTATTCTGATCATCTGTCAGCAGGGAAATTTTTTCCAGCTCCGCTGAGAGACTTTTCTTTAATTTGTCTCTTTCACTCTGAGTATGTTCCAGAGACGACTCCAGAAGTGATTTTGCCTCAAACAGATCCTGATTTAGCGCCTTGGCTACTTCACGATCAGACATGGTATCCAGCAACTCTCGATCAAGTTCAGAATTCCGAACCATAATGACGACAAGCGCCATTAGAAAAATCATAACGATGACCGTCATCACATCAGTAAATGAGGGCCATACACTGTCGTCACCTACACCCTGAGCACCATGTCCGACGCGTAAATCAATAAAACCGTTTGGGTCAGCCATGGTGACGCCTAACCGTCAGAGTTCAGACGGAAACCACGTTCCAGCAACGACACAATCGCCGCCATGTCTTTAGCACCCTGTTCAGAGGTTCGTTGTTGAATTTCTAATATCTGTTTCATCAGAGCCAGCTGCTCCTTGGACTCTGCAGCAGCCTCACTGGCACCTGCAGTCTCACTGGCAATCTTCGATGTCAGCATCTCAACAGACGACTCCAGCGTCACCGCCGAATCGGCGTAAACCTGCTGGGATTGATCAAGCTTTTTGATCAGTGCACTGGCGGACTGGATGCTATCGGAGTAGTCCCTGACCACTGCATCCTGGTTCAATTGCAGATGTGGCATCAAAGTCGTGGTGGTAACTTCCTCAATACGACTGATAAGAAAAGTCTGAGTATCGGTTAATTTAATATAAAAATAACCAAAAAACAGATAGGCAATAATTGCAGTCAAGGTTGTAGACAATGCCGTAGACATGCCGAAAATCATCGTCCCAAGGCCCGATGCCTGTTTCACATCGCCGACAACAGTGGCTGCCTGTCCGCCACTCTGAAGTATTTCCGACGCTCCCAGAAGCGAAATTGATAGAGAAATAATAGTGCCAAATACACCGGTGAGTATCAGCACATTATGGACGAACTTTAAAAAGCTGTTGCGGCTCGACTCAGATGCCAGTAAGGTTGCCGCCAGCGCACCCTGATTAATATTAGCTTTTTTTCGATTCAGATTCTTAAGGATCAGGAAGCGTTCAGCAACCATACTGTCCTGCCGAATCCCGGCCAATGGCTCTTCACTATTGTTTACATTAGTCTTAAACCGGTTTATGGCCTGTTCCTG
Organism: Gammaproteobacteria bacterium; assembly: GCA_024679435.1. Classification (GTDB taxonomy): domain Bacteria; phylum Pseudomonadota; class Gammaproteobacteria; order Arenicellales; family Poriferihabitantaceae; genus JAIBDK01. The sequence goes on from JAIBDK010000027.1 coordinate 8,370, forward strand.
AGTCCGGTACTCATAGAACCGTCTGATAAGCTGTGCCAGACCACTGAAAAACAGCATAGCGATGCCCAGATTAACCACCCAGCCTACGGCATTAACCTGATTTGCCACATAAATCTGAAAGATAACCTCACGTTGCCAAATGCTGGCAACGGCGACCAGCGCCAGAACAAGTAGCATTTGCAGGAGAATATTGCGGGTATAATTATGCGCGTCTATATTGGATGCCATATTTTATTTGCACACGTATATGGTTGATTTTTCTGCTAAGTTGCATACTAACAACAACAGAAATAATTTTATAGTGTCAATTTCGCCGGACAAGCTGCAAACGGCTTTGACAGGTCAGTCAATAAAATCCTGCGTTGCTCAAAATAGCCTGGCTTATTTGCCTATACAAAACGATCCGAAAATAAGACCCAGAAGATCATCACTGGTCACCTCACCGGTAATTTCTCCCAGTGCTTTCTGGCAGGAATGCAGGTCGTCTGCAAGAAGCTCCCCTGCTTTATAAGTCTTTTGTTGCTCAAGGCCTGTCATCAGAAAATGCTCAGCGCGATCCAGAGCATCAATGTGGCGCTGCCTGGCCAGAAACTGGTTATCCTCTTCGTCTCTTAATCCCGCGAATGCCTTTATTCTCTCTCTGAGAATATCCAGCCCTGTCCCATCCAGAGCTGAAACGAATACTTCATCAACTATAAGTTCGCGATTAATTATATCTTTATCCTCCGGCGTGCTGTCCTTTAGGGATGTTCTGGCGCCATCAAGATCTATTTTGTTACGAACCAGCAACAAAGGTGCGTTGGGTAATTGTTGCTGGATCAGATCATCAATTTGATCATGATTCAATCCGGTATTGTCGACAACCAATATAACCAAATCGGCAGCCTGCTGAGCAAGCAGCGCCCTGCGCACCCCTTCTGCTTCGATTTCGTTAGTAGTCTGACGAATTCCTGCGGTATCCAGTATCTCCACCGGCAAGCCGTCGATTTCAACAAACTGCTCCAACACATCCCGGGTTGTCCCGGGAATATTGCTGACAATGGCTCGATCTTCTCTGGTCAGAGCATTTAGCAGGCTGGACTTCCCCGCATTGGGCAAACCGGTTAACACCACCTTTAATCCATCGCGTATGATTTTTCCATTGCGCAAGGAAACCCGAAGGCTTTGAAATAATTTGGACAATTCTTCCAGTTGTGCGACTACGTTGGCATCTTCTAGAAAGTCAATTTCCTCATCGGGGAAATCAATTGCCGCCTCAACAAATATCCGAAGTCGAGTAACGGCGTCTACCAACTCAACAACGCGATTAGAAAAATCACCCTGAAGTGATCTAAGTGCGGACCGGGCAGATGATTCTGTCCTGCTTTCGATCAAATCGGCGACCCCTTCAGCCTGAGCAAGATCGAGCCGACCATTGAGAAATGCACGCTCGGTGAATTCTCCGGGTCGCGCAAGGCGCGCCCCAAGCTCCAGACATCTGCGGGCCAACATCTGCATAATCACAGGACTGCCGTGACCCTGCAGCTCAAGAACATCTTCCCCGGTATAGCTATGAGGTCCCGGAAAATACAACGCGATGCCATTGTCTATGGCATTTTTTTCGGCGTCAACGAAATTTGCGTGAGTGGCCTGTCTGGCGGGTACCGCCACATTTACAATCCGCTGTGTTATAAAACCCGCTTTCGGACCAGATACCCGAACGATTCCAATACCCCCTCTACCCGGAGGCGTTGCAACCGCAACAATAGATTCTGTATCGCTCAATCCGTCCAGGTTGCAGACTATTTATCCGCAAACTTTCTAGTTATGTAGTACTGCTGGCTAATGGAAAGCAGGTTGTTAACCACCCAATAAAGTACCAGACCTGCAGGGAACCACAGGAAGAAAATGGTAAACACAAATGGCAACGCCATCATAATCTTCTTTTGTATCGGATCTACGGGGGCCGGATTGAGGAAATGCTGAGCCAGCATAGAAACACCCATGATGATAGGCAAGACGAAATATGGATCCGGCAGCGAGAGATCATTGAGCCAGAACATAAAACTTGCCTGACGCAATTCCACACTTTCCAGCAACGTCCAGTAAAGGGCGATAAAAACCGGAATCTGAACCATGATGGGCAAACAACCACCGGCAGGATTTACCTTTTCGGTTTTGTAGAGTTTCATCATTTCCTGCTGAAATTTTTGCTTGTCATCACCGAAACGCTCTTTCAGTGTCGCCATCCTCGGCTGCAGTTTTTTCATCTTTGCCATAGACTTGTAACTGGCCGCCGACAACGGATAAAAAACCAGTTTCACAAGACAGGTCAGAAGAATAATCGCCCAGCCCCAGTTATTAGTGAAACCGTAAATATTCTGCAGCAGCCAGAATAATGGATTTGCGACCGGGGTCAACCAGCCGTAATCGACGGTCAGTTTCAGACCTTCGACTCCCTGGGCATCAAGGCGCTCCTGATTTTTCGGTCCAATATAAATGGCGGTATTCACCACACCGGATTGCCCGGCAGGCACACTAACCGGCTGGGTGGATTTGTAACCAATCCGATATTCCGGTTTGGCGGTATTTCTGTTTACCCCTGAATACAACTGGTAGTTTTCTGAACCTTCCGGCAACCACGCGGCAACAAAATAGTGCTGGAGCATGGCAACCCAGCCCGTTGGTGTCGCAACGTTCAGCGGCTCTTCCCTAATTTCCTTATAATCAATTTTTTCGTATTTTTCCTCTTCCGTGTAAATTGCTGCCCCGTTATAACTTGGTAGTCGACCCAGAAAGCCCATGGATCCTGGTGCCTCTATTTCAGTCTGCTTCAGCTGGGCATATGGAAACCCAATCCATGTCAGTTCGCTGTTGTTAGCCACCCGAAAATCGATACCTACCCGATAGCTGTCTCTGGTGAAGGTAAATACTTTTTCATAGCTAATGCCATCAGCAGATTCCCAGCCGAGTACGATTTCAATACTGGCCTCATCACCGAGGGTGTAATCAGTTTGACTCGCCGTATATTTAACGTTGTGATTGGGATAATCCCGGTCCTTGCCAATTAAACCCGACTGAGCAACAAATAAATCTGGAAGATTTCGGTGCATAAGCACAAAAGGAATATCCGGCGTGTCAACACTGACAGGATGTTTAATCAGCTCTACGCGAACGATATCACCACCTTGAGTGTCAATCTCTACGTTAACCAGATCCGTATTAACCTTGATGATTTCACCCGTCTCGGCCCCAACTTCCTCAACCAGAGAGGGCGTATCAGACTGACTCTGTGAAGGACTTGCTTGACCTGGTAATTCTGGCGCGTTGGGAACGTCTTCGTTCACGTTGCCTATTGATCCGGAAACATTCTCAACATTTTCCAGCGAACTGCTAGCGCCATTATAGTTGGCATAGTTGGCCTGAAAATCCACCCAGGATTGCCAGATCATGACCAGTGTCAGGCCAAGAGCGGCAAAAAGCATTATTCGCTGAAATTGAGATTGCATATTTTTATTGTGTTATGTGATTATTTGATGACTATTCGAGGTTTTCCGTGATTATCGGGATCCGGGGACGGGGTCATATCCTCCGTCGTGCCACGGGTGACACCGACCAATACGCCTGGTCGCTAGCCAACTGCCCTTAATTAGCCCATGAAGTTGTATTGCCTCCATGGCGTAATTGGCACATCCGGGTTGAAATCTGCAGTTTTGCCCAAGAAACGGGCTCAACAACAACTTGTACAGTCTGATCAGACTGATTATCAGCTTTGCTGGAATTTTTCGCATTTCCGGTTAACCTTAAGCCATAAAATATCCAGTTCAGCACGAAGAGACTTATTCCCCTGCTCTGCACCACCGGGCTTGCTGACAACAACGAGATCCATGGTGGACAGTTTGTGCCTGTTATGCCGGAAGGACTCCCTGATCTGACGTTTAATCCTGTTACGCTGAACCGCTCTTTTGCTGACTTTCTTGGAAACGGTTATTCCGATTCGCGAGTCTTCAAGATTGTTTGCAACAGCGTGGAAGCTAAAATACTTGCCGTGAGTCGAAACTCTCCGGTTGAAAACCGTTCTAAACTGGGCACCATTCAGTAATTTTTGATGACGCCCCAGTTCATACTGGGTGTTACGGGGCGCCGCAGCTTGCGGCATACTATCAAATTTTCTAAGCGCTTAATCGGGCCCGGCCTTTGGCACGACGGGCATTAATAACCGCACGTCCACCACGGGTACGCATACGCTCACGAAATCCGTGGGTTCGCTTACGTTTGATCTCACTGGGTTGAAATGTACGTTTCATAGTCTTGTTTTGTTGGCCGTCAAAAGGGTTGCGGAATCTAACCCGTTTAGACCAAAAATTCAAGTAAATTAGAGCTTTTACGCGATACCAGACTAGACCGACAGGCAGAAACCCCCTATACCGCCTATTCCAGACCATGCCCTTGCTCCCAAGTTATCGTTTATCAGGAAAACCCGGCAATTATTTCATGCCCTGCAGACACACACACCAAAATCTGGAAAATGTTGGCCAGGATGCCCCGCATTCACTGAGATACGGTAAACTCGCCTATGATAAAGTCACTCACCAAAACTTTGACACCCGAATTTACAGATTCTGAACTCCACTATATTCGTGATTTACTGAGAAAACACTTCCATAAAGAAGTGGAAATTCAGATCGCCGATTGCGATCTGG
>JAIBDK010000207.1 GCA_024679435.1 Gammaproteobacteria bacterium
GGCCAAACTGCAGGTAAAATCACCTCTGCGGTATACTCACCCAGGCTAGAAAAAAACATCGCTTTGGGAATGGTGAATATTGACTGTTCTGATTTAGACACAATTCTCGACCTTAATGTTCAGGGTCATAGCCGTTCAGTAAAAATAACGGCCAAACCTTTCTACGATCCCAAGAAAAAAATTACGGCAAAAAGCAACAAGGTTAGCCAATAACGCTGGCAACATTAACATTCATAGACTCGCACAGGAACAGACAATGACACATGCTATACGTATTCATGAGGCAGGAGATGCAGACAAACTATCCTGGGACGAAGTTACCGTAGGCGACCCCGGTCCAGGTCAGGTTAAAATCAGGCAAACTGCCATTGGACTAAATTTCATTGATGTCTACATGCGTTCCGGATTGTACCCATTAGCTGAATTGCCTGCCGTACTTGGAATGGAAGCTGCCGGCATTATCGAAGCGATCGGAGAAGGGGTTGAAGACCTGTCCGAAGGTGACAGGGTAGCCTATGGAATGGTGCCTGGAGCCTATACCCAAGAGAGACTGATTGCCGCTGAGAAATTGATAAAGCTTCCGGACACCATCGAAGATCAAACCGCTGCTGCAATGATGCTAAAGGGCCTGACAGCACACTATCTGCTGTTCAGAACCTATCCTGTTCAACCCGGCGACAACATTCTGGTTCTGGCCGCTGCTGGGGGCGTGGGATTAATACTGTGTCAATGGGCCAAGCATCTCGGGGCCAACGTTATCGGATGCGTCGGATCCGAAGAAAAAGCGAAGCTTGCCAGAGCAAACGGTGCTGACCATACCATTCTATACAGAGACGAAGACATCGCGGAGCGGGTTCGCGAAATTACCAATGGCGAAGGCGTGGCGGTTTCCTATGACTCCATTGGACAAGCGACATTTGAATCCTCGCTTAATGCACTAAAGCCCTTTGGCGTAATGGTAAGTTATGGCAATGCATCGGGGCCGGTTGAACCTTTCAGTCCCGGAATTCTAGCGCCCAAAGGGTCACTCTATGTTACCCGTCCTACACTGGCGACCCATACCGCAACCCGGGAACTACTGGTTGAAGGCGCAACTCGTCTTCTCGATGTTGTCAGTAAAGGTATCGTCAAAATAAACGTAAATCATACCCGACCATTATCTGAAACTGCCCAGGCTCATCGGGACCTTGAAAACCGGGCGACTACGGGGTCAACAGTACTCATTCCCTGAAACGTTTCTGATAACGAGAATTACAGTTTTCTGATGCTAATTAGTAAAGTAATTTGTTGTCCAGACTGCAGTGCAGAATTCAACCTGAGAGAATACTCCCCCGGGCACGTTGGAATTGCAGTTTACCACTGCAATCAATGCGCCCGGTCTGTGGTTCAGCATAAGTCGAAGATTCCACCAAATTATCAGCAAGGCATACCGGTTGAGAAATATATTGATAACTGCCCATGCGGTGGCCAATTCGAGCGGAAAAACAAACAACGTTGCCCAGGTTGTGCACAGCCACTGGACATCAGAAAATTGATTAACAAATCAAGCCTCGACCCTTTCAATCTGGATGTCACAAAACGTAACTCCGGGGGGTATTATGTGGAAGGTTTTAGCTGCGATCTAAACTGGAAGCTTTAAATTACAATCCGTAACCAGAGGCAAACTCGGATTCGGAACCTGAGATTCTGATAAGCTTTAGTTTTCTAAATCAAATACTCTTATGCAAGAAAATGTAGAGTCTCTTGTTATATCATTACATCAATGTGGTTACATTGCTGACCGTGATCTGGCTACCGCACTTACGCTGATGGACGCCCTGTCGCGACCGCTGCTCATAGAAGGAGAAGCCGGTGTCGGCAAAACAGCCATCGCAGCAGCACTGGCCTGCTCCCGGAATACCGAATTAATTCGCTTACAATGCTATGAAGGAATCGATTCTGACTCGGTACTGTATGAATGGAACTATACCCAGCAGCTATTGCACATCAAATTACATGAAAAGTCAGAATCAGCTCTGTCTGAATCAGACCTTTACAGTAATCGATTCCTGCTGGAGCGCCCTTTATTAAAGTCCATCAGACAACCCGTTTCACCAGTTCTACTCATTGACGAAGTGGATCGTGCCGACGAGGCGTTTGAAGCATTTTTACTGGAGGTACTTTCAGAATTTACCGTGACGATTCCCGAAATCGGGACCATACAGGCAACCTCGATCCCTCACGTCATACTGACATCCAACGGCAGCCGGGAGCTCAGTGACGCCCTGCGTAGACGTTGTCTTTTTCACTATGCAAGCTACCCAGAATTTGAAAAAGAGCTGTCAATTTTAAAAGCACATCTTCCAGACGTTGATCAGGCATTATTACATCAGGTCACGCGTTTTGTTCAGCAAGTGAGACACTGGGATATCACTAAACGTCCGGGGGTAGCAGAAACGCTGGACTGGGCCCGAGCACTGTGCAGCTTTGACGTAATTACGCTTAAAAACCAACCAGAAACAGTTCGTGCAACCCTGTCCTGCCTGCTCAAGACCACAGAAGACCTCAAATACATCAACGACAGGGATATCACCGCAATTCTGTCCAGCAACGCCTGACATGCCATCATTGGACGGCAAGTTTAATCGCCATTCTCAAAGCAGCTCGGAGAGGATTTTAGGATTTGTGCATTATCTTCGAGCTTCAAACTTCAGTGTCGGCACCGAACAAGCCGCACTCATCAGTAAGTGCCTGACCGACCTAAAAGAACCGGATATCCGTCTGTCACGCTCCAGCTTTCGCGCGCTTTGCTGCGGATCCAAGCAGGATTGGCTTCAGTTCGATTCTCTTTTTAATCAGTTCTGGCTAAGCGCAGAACACCCCCTTACAGATACTGACGACGACCACGAACTGCCTGTCCCTACTGAGCAAAAAGGTGGTGTTGCGGGAATCGGCGGTGGCGCGGACGCGTTTCATGAATTTATCGATCTTGAAAAAAGCACAAGTGCCGGTTCTGGAAAACAAACGACGTTATCAAAGGCTGATTTTAGGTTTCTGAACAATCAGCATGCCATGCATAAAATTGAAATTCTGGCAGAACAACTGGCCAAATCCATTCGTCCGGTCAAAAGCCGCAGGCGCAGACGTTTCAAAACTGGATCCCTGCTAGATCTTGGAGCAACATTAAGAGCGGGAGTTCGAACCGGTGGACTACCTGTTGTTCCATGGTATTCAAAGAGGCATCTGCAGCCTCCAGGGATCGTAATACTGCATGACGTTTCTCATTCAATGACCTTCAACAATCCCATGCTGGTGCGCTTTTCCCGAGGCCTCGTGAGACGATTTAAAGATGCTCGGGCCTTTGTTTACCATACCCGCCTTTATCCGGTGACTTCAATTTTTCGAGAATCATCTTTACAACGAATGCAATACCGACTTGAAGAGAATAACAGTTTGTGGCTTGGGGGAACCTGCATTGCCGACTCACTGGAGGAATTCCGCAACGAGTATGCCAGATCGACGTTGAAGTCCAGCAGTGTTGTAATCATCATAAGCGATGGTTTCGACTCTAACCACCCTGAACGTCTGGCAAGCGAGCTGATTAAACTAAATCAGTCGTGTAGAAAAATTATCTGGTTGAATCCAATGCTGGATCGCGAAGGATTTAACCCGGAAAAAGAAGAAGTCTGGAATGTGCAGCGCCATGTGGAGGCATTGCTACCGGCGCATAGCCTGGAAGCATTGAAAGATGCAGTTATAGCCATTTCTAAATAAACATCGATTAAAGCGTCGCAAATATTGCTGCGCCGTCTGACATTAATTTAGTAAAACTTAAATCCATCCTTCACCCTTGAACATTCTGGTTATTGTTTGAATTTTTATTTCTCGAGTTATGTCATGAATTTTTTCGTGAAATATTACTTGATCACGGAGCCTTAGTTCCGTTAAAGGCAGTCAAGTGCTGAATTCGACGATCATTTTGGGCTAACTTGCCGGTGGCGGAATGCCACATTGACCGGTTATTCCATATCACCAAATCACCTGCTTGCCAGTTATGGACGTAGACCAAATCAGGTTCAATAGCAGGGCGCATCCACTGAGCAGTGAGATTTCTCGATTGCGATTTTCCAAGGTGTGAGTTTGAATCTCTATCTACGAGGTGATCCATGCACCGCGTATGGGGCATTAGCGCTTTTTTACCAGTATGGTTACATGACCAGATCAGAGTATAGACTTTAGCGAGCGGATCATTAATCAGTGAACCGGGTTGTTCGGCATTATTTGCATACAATAGTTCCTGATCCGGATCCAGAACCTTCAGGCCATCAGCACTGTTTCCAAGCCCGTAACTGGCCTGGAACGGGTTCGACATATAGTGGACTTTCATCTGATCCATTCGGGCCTGGATCTTGGCATCCGTCAACTGGTAAGCAACTCTGCCACTGGCAAATGCTGTTGAACCCGCTTCGGCCCACAAACGCGCACCGCTACCATCACCATAATCGAGCCAATGACCACTTCCTGTGGGTGGCTCAACGCAACGCATCTGGGTAAAGTGACAAGGCTCCTGATCGTAAAAAGTGCCGTCTATATGCCATTGCAGCGCCCCGCCACCCAGCACCTGAGAGCCTGAATCACCACCATAAGCAGTGCGATCTCCTCCTAACGTCACCTCAAGACCATAGTGATCAATATCACCTTTGCCAATCACAAGCACACCCGGCTGACAAGGAATCTGAAAGGTTCCCGCCACATTACCCTGTTCAATTTTGAACCGCTCCCAGGGATTAGCCTCCTGGTCCCGCCAAATTGAACCATTATCAGGATTCAAAGCTTTATAAAAAGCCACCTCCTGATCAGGGTTAAGATGATGCTGATCCTGAAAGACCAGAAGTTGATACTGATACAAGTGCTCTCTAAAAAGAGACGCCAC
>JAIBDK010000087.1 GCA_024679435.1 Gammaproteobacteria bacterium
AGGAGATAGCCCGACTTTCTCCGCGAGGGATTGATTGGTGACACTGGCATCACGCTGAAGACAATCGAGAATTCGTCGATCAAGTGCGTCCATGTGAATATTCTGCGTTATTTTATATAGAGAACGATATATTATTACTCGTTCAGAAGTAGATTGGCAGCATTATCTGCACCACCTTTCGTATTATCTGTGATCCTCCCTACCCTAAGGATTATTCGACTATGTATCTCTCAAACTGGTTGTTCACTACCCGTTCTGTACTGTGGGAGACCGCTCAGGTCTACTGGGTCCTGCTTAAAGTCATGGTACCGGCCCTGGTAGTTGTTAAGTTATTGCAGGAATGGGGCGCTATCGACGGACTTGGTGTGCTTTTATCTCCGGTGATGTCGATAGTGGGACTGCCCGCAATAATGGGGGTGGTCTGGGCCACTACATTGCTCACAAACGTATTCACCGGTGTGGTTGTTTTTTTGCAGATTGCCGGTGACATGCAGTTGACCGTAGAACAGGTTACCGTGCTCGGAACCATGATGCTGATCGGCCACTCCTTGCCAATTGAAGGGGCTGTGGCTCGACGAGCAGGCGTACCCTGGTGGGTCACAATTGCATTGCGGGTAGGCGGTGCGTTTCTTCTGGGTGGCATACTTCACATTATTTACACGAGATTTAGTTTGCATCAGGTGCCTGCTCGAATCGTCTGGCAGTTTGAAACGACCGATAACTCGTTAGAATCCTGGGCATTAGTTCAACTCAATACCCTGGCATTGATCTTCTTCATTATTCTTGCACTGATCGTATTCTTGAAAATATTAAGCGCTCTTGGGCTCGAGAGGATTATGCATATAGCTCTGTCGCCACTACTGCGAGTATTGGGCATCGGACAGGCTGCTGCTAATACTACAGTGATTGGAGTTGCTTTAGGCCTGAGTTATGGCGCCGGACTTCTCATCCGTGATTTGGAAAAAGGCATTATGAGCCGTCGCGACAGTTTCCTGGCGCTATGCTTTCTAGGTCTGGTCCATAGCGTGATAGAAGACACTTTACTCATCATGGCGATCGGGGCCGACCTGTCTGGCATTTTATGGGCTCGCCTCCTTTTTTCAATTGTGGTGGTCGCACTACTGGCTCGATTCATCAATTACATAGAGGTAAGACGTGTAGCATCTAAAGTGGATCGCTAGACCAGCGAACAGCGGGTTTACGATCCGACCGCTCAGGACACATTTCCATCTCTGAAAAATCAAATCTGAATAACTTTTTTCGCCAAAGGCGACACTGAATAACGCATAACGGGAGGTTGAGAACAGCGCTAAACGGTCACTGCCATGCCCTATGTCATCGGCGGCTTTCGCAGCAATAATTCCCAAAACGCGGTGGTTACTTGACTCGAATCGACACTCAGTGGCAGTTCATTTTGTCGGTACCCTTGTATACGCTTAGAGCGCATCGTCTCGATACAACGCCCCATCCAGGTACTTGAAGCCTGAGTCACAGGCGGCAGTGATAATGACACCACCTTCACCAATCTCTCGCGCTAACTATTGACTTTGCCTCACCTCACGCAACCGGGGATCAATCAGGATCCCCGCTTAGGAGACACTGAAAGCCGAATCGCAGGAGGCAGCGAACGGCACGTTCGGATAATTTTGACCAGCAATCGCTAACAATCCAGCGGAGAACTTTGACGCTGGCGCTATTTCGTATTCACTCTTTTTATTTCGATTACCTAAATATAGAAACAATTGATTTCAATTTCTCAGTACCCAAGTGTATGGTCATCGCAAGCGTAATTTATAAACGCACTTTTACCATTTAGGGCTGACGGCCATCCGTTACTTAGCCGTTTCTTTACAGCGACCGTCTAACTAACCATATAGAGAAAAATTAATTTCTTACTCTTAATTGGGTACACATAAAATATAGTTTGTTAGGGGGAAAGAAATGAAATCATCAATTAAAAATGGTATGACGCTGCAGTGGATCAGAGCCAACTTTGCGAAATTCACGAAATCTTATTCCCTCAATCCCAAAATTTAACAGCGTCGCATACAGGGCTAACAATCGGGAGGTAAACAATGTTCGAAGTACTTCATGCCGATTCAAGACGATCGGGTCGATTGGTTGATTTTACGGTTCTGGGTGCAGGGTTCTATGTCTCTTGCATGCTTCTGTCAGTTGAGTTAGAAAGTAGTTCTTTCCTCCCGACACTGACCTATTCGACAATTCTTTTAATCTTCATGCGCTTATCCAAAAGGGTTGTAGCCAGTTACAATAAATCAATCGGTGAAACTATATGTCAGATTCTTGGCAATGCTATGGGCATCTTGGTTGGCACCTGGTTTGTATTGTTGCCAGGAAACATACTCTCAGCTCGTGGTGATATTTTCGTTGCAGTTATTCTCTCCGGTATTATGGTTTTCTTTGTTTTAGGTACACTTAGCCCGTTAGTGTATAAAACCTCATTGAGACGTAAATACTCATCTGATCACTTTCAGTATAGGAATAGTAAAAGCCCTATTTCCCTGCAACAAGTTGCGAAACGTAATCTGCCAATCTCTCGATAACGTTTATATTAACTAGAATTTCTATTCGTCCGCTCAGTTCTCACGCTGTCCTCTGCCATTCAAAGATGAGCGCTCTTTTGGGCACTTAGCGGAAGCTTAATTCCTCCTGGCGAGGGCCAGCCTTCTCCATAAGAGACACTGGAAAACGTATCGTGGGAGGCAGCAAACGGCACAGCGGACGCTCGGCAACAGTGATATCATGGTCTTTGATGTTTTTTCACGTTAGTATCCGACGAAGTTACGACTCTATGAGGGCATCTTTAGATGGAAGACCGTCTGCCACGTAAGCTAGCCGCTATCCTGTACGCTGACGTAGCCGGGTACAGTCGGCTAACCGGAGACGATGAAGATGCTACTCATAGAACCCTCAGCGAGTACCTGGACCTTATTGCTCTGACCATTAGCTCTCATAATGGTAAGGTAATGCATTACGCTGGTGATGCTGTGCTAGCTAAATTCGATGCTGTGGTCGATGCTCTCTCTAGTGCTACCGATATCCAAATCAAACTCGCTTCACAAAATGAAAAACTACCGGATGAGCGCAAGGTGTATTTTCGTATCGGCGTAAATCTAGGTGACGTAATCGAAGATCGGGGTGATATTTATGGGGATGGTGTGAACATTGCAGCAAGACTAGAAAGCCTTGCCTATCCAGGTGGTATCTGTATCTCTGAAGCCGTGCGTTCCGCCATCAAAAAGAAATTTGATCTACGCTACGAGGAAATGGGAGAACAGATACTGAAGAACATCGAAGAGCCAGTTCGAGCTTATCGAGTATTAATTCGCGCCTTGCCCGAAATGGCTCCCGAGTCGGACAATAGCGTATCCGAAATATTATCACTAGATTTTGCCTTGCCTGATCGACCCTCTATTGCAATATTGCCGTTCAGGAGCCTAGGAGCCGATCCGGGCAAAGACTACCTGGCTGACGGAATCAGACTCGGAATTCAGGCCTCCCTTGTACAGTTATCCGGGTTGTTTTTGATTAATGCTCCCGTTCTGAACGATTATCGAGGAAGAGATGTATCTGCGGAAGAAGTGGGCAAAGAACTAGGTGTTAAATATATCCTGGACGGCACGGTGCAACAGTCCGGGGACCGGGTTAGAGCGACAGTGCATCTTACCGATGTAAAATCCGGGCAGGCCATGTGGGCGGAAACCTACGACCGAATTTTGGACAATGTGTTCGAATTACAGGATGAGATTACCAAAGAAGTAATTTCGTCTTTAAACGTCAAACTTCTGTCCCGCGAGACAGGCAGGGTTTGGAGCAAGAAGTTAATCAACCCGGAAGCCCTTCAAAATTTTTATCGCGCCTTGAGTAGTCTGTACGAGGGAACGAAGGAGGACAATGTAACTGCTCGAGAAATGTTTGAAGAGTTGTATCGAGTTCAACCAGATTCAGTTCTGGGCCCAAGTAATATTTCAGTTACTCACTGGCTAGATGCATTTTTCAACTGGACTGATTCTCAATCTGAATCTTATATCCAGGCTGAGAAGTGGGCAAAAAAAGCAATAGAATACGAAGATAACAATGGTTTGGGCCACGCCGTCCTGGGGCATATTCAACTTCTGCATGGCGATTTTGAGGAGGCGATAAAAACCTGCTCAAAATCAGTAGAACTTCGTTCAAATTGCCCATTGGCTCACGGCCTGTTGGGTGTTGTGCTGAATTATAACGGCAATCCCAGGGCAGCGATCGGAAGTATCAGGGAGGCCCTTCAACTCCAGAGAGTTTACCCGCCCTGGCTCATAAACTTCCTGGCTACTGCCTATAGAGACTGCGGAGAGGTAAAGCTTTCCATTACGGCAGCGGAGGAATCGATGAGGCTCAATCCAAATAAAAATGATGCGGAACTGATTCTTTGTGCTGACTACAATCTTGCCGCTGATCATGACCAGGCCAAAAGTACCGCAGAGCAAATCGTCGCTAGCAACCCATCGTTTAGTCTTGCGAGTTATGCCAAGAGCCAACCTTATAAAAACCCGGCTCAGCTTGATCGTGTCATTAGCGCCCTTCGGGAGGCAGGATTGCCTGAGTGACCGTTGAGGGCACATAGCGGAATCCTAATTCTTCTTGGCGAGAGGGTGCTTTCTCCGAAGCAGACACTGGGAGCGCGATACATCCGGTACTTGAATTTCCCGAACGAAGTCAGTGAATCATAGTTTTCTTTGGAAAGTGGCACATACGAATCCGGATGCTCCTCATTCGTTTTCCTGTGATGTAGAAAATGATGGTCGTGCAACCACAACGCATAATTAAACAATGCTGGAGCAAAGCCGATGTATGCGATGTATTTATTGAGGGTCTTTGATTTGGTAAGTGAGTTGTGGGCTGCATCATGTGCCAGTGTCGTAAGGTTCGCCATTTTGATACCCGCAATAATTGCGCCGACCAATTTCAGTAGCCAGCCGGACGATGCCAGCACGAGCACGATCGCCAAAATATACATCAGTATATCGATAGTAAACAGGGCTACCCCTTTAGCGGTATGGGGTTTAATGAAAACTGCTAACTCAGTTTGAAGTTGTTTACGACTGGGTATGGATTGCATCGTCTTTTTTCCTCCCGTTTACCAGAATTCAAAATTTTACGGGTCCATATACAATCAAATGCGTATCAATGTGAAGCGCGGACAGTATATTGGAACAGCTGGACAAATCCTGCAAGCAGAGCCTCCCCTTCTATCTGATCCAAAAAGTCTATGGCAACGTGTCACAGCAATTCCGGGGCCAGTATACTTATTTTTCACTGTTTATCAGCGTTTACTCTGAGCTAGGTATACTGTCCCCATAATTGCAGGGATAAATATTCTTCTAACAAGGACAAGTAGTTATGCCAAAATTGAATGATCAATTACCGGCTTTCATCAGACATGTACAGTCCTCCACCGCCATTGAATCTAGCCAGCAAAAAATAGCAAAAATGGAAAGCCCTTTTATGGGGTTATACAGACCCCGTAAAACCCCGCTAACCAGGAGTCTGTATTATTAACTTTATAATGAAATCACAGGAGTAGTAATGATGTCTGCCAAGTTTTTAATTACAGGTGTAACTGGGAATGTTGGGAAAGAAGTCATAGATCGGTTAATTGAAAAAGGACTTCCTGTAAAAGCAGCAGTTCGTGATTTGTCAAAAGCTGAATCTTTGGGGTTAAAGAATACCGAAATTGTATTATTCGATTACGATAAGCCTGAAACTTTCGAACCGGCACTGGTCGATGTCGACCGTTTGTTCATTATACCACCTCCATTAAATCCGAAGCAGCACGAACTGATTATCCCCTTGATAGACGTGGCCATTCAATCCGGTGTTAAACATATCGTTAATATTTCAACAATGAGTGTTGCGCATATCGAGAATCTACCCTTGGGGATTGCCGAACAATATATTGAAAACAGCGGAATCGCTTACACATTCTTACGTCCCAACTGGTTTATGCAAAACTGCAACGGTTATATGCTGGAAGATATAAAGGAGAGAGGCGCAATTAATTTACCAGCAGGTGATGCGAAAACCAGTTTGATAGACATTCGTGACATAGTTGACGTGTCTGTTGTGGCACTGACAACGAAAAATCATTTAAACAGGAAATATACACTGACCGGGGGAAAGGCTCTCGATAATTATGAAATCGCGAAGATTTTATCGGATGTGAGCGGGAAAAAAATACAATACTATCCGATGACCGACGAGGGTATGAGCCTTTCGTTGAAATCGTTCGGAATGACGGATGAAAATGTTGAGATGTATATGGATTTATATCGGTCAATCCGGAAAGGGGACACAGCATCTGTATCACCGGATGTACGAAACGTTCTTGGTCGAGAACCGATAACATTTGAGCAATATTCCCATGATTACATCGAATCCTGGAAATAAGTTTTTTATTGTGTTTTTCCATTTAAACACAAGGTTATAGCAACGACGTTCGAGGCTGATCGGGCTTGCAGAGCGGCTTTTTTAAGCTGTGCGGTTTAACAAAGTGAATCAGTTTTCCCAAAGCTCCGGGGGCAATCGCCCGTCAGCTCAACATTGGTGTTAACGACGGCTAAGGGCTTCTCGGCCTCTGATCATTCAATTCTGAGCGACTGCTTTCTAAATAGGAGACGCTGAGAAGCGCATCGCGGGGGGCAGCGAACGGCACTGAGGGGACCCCCAGATTTTAGTCTGTGATAGTATCTATCGAAGTTGTTTTCTATTGGGCTATCAATGGCAAAGGACCCTTTATCGCGTAAGCTCGCAGTAATCCTCCATGCCGATGTGGTCGGATCAACTTTGCTTGTCCAGCAGAATGAAACCCTGGCACACGAACGTATCCAAGACACCTTTCGGAGATTTTCAAAAACAATCAGTGACTATGCTGGGGTCGCGCTCGAGATTCGAGGCGATGCACTAGTTGCTGAATTTTCCAGGGCATCAGATGCTGTTAGCGCATCTATTGCATTTCAGGCCGCCAATACTACTCACAATGAACAACTCCCCGAAGACATTCGACCCGTACTTCGTATAGGTATAGCTATGGGGGAAGTCGTGGTTGCAGACAATACGGTGACCGGTGAGGGAATAGTTCTCGCACAGCGATTGGAGCAGTTAGCTGAGACAGGAGGGGTCGTGGTTCAAGGGCCCGTATCCGAGACTATGCCTACGAGATTACCATTCGAATTCAACAGTCTTGGTGAACAAATGCTGAAAGGTTTTGACCAGCCAATCAGAGCCTTTGCAGTTCAGCTTAAACCCGGTGAGCAGATTCCAGAATCGGAACCTGGTGGGGCGATATTTCGGTTTGGGGAAATTGGCGATCACGAACGATCACCTTTGGAGCTACCCGATAAGCCATCTATAGCAGTTCTTCCATTTACCAACATGAGTAATGAGCCTGAACAAGATTACTTTGCTGATGGAATAGCTGAAGACATTATCACCGCGCTATCGCGTTTAAATTGGTTATTTATTATCGCCCGAAATTCTTCATTTTCCTATAAAAACAAATCCGTTGATGTCCGACAGATCGCTCACGATTTGGGTGTTCGGTATGTGCTTGAGGGTAGTGTTCGGAAGGGCGGCAACAGGGTTCGAATAAGCTGCCAGTTAATTGATGCATCGAATGGGTCACATATCTGGGCGGATCGATTTGACGGCACACTTGAGGATGTTTTCGATTTACAGGATCAGGTGACGATTAATGTGGTTGGTGCAATTGAGCCAAAACTAAAGGCGGCCGAAATCGAGAGGTCGCGCAGAAAGCGCCCCGATAATCTACAAGCATACGATTTGTTGTTACAGGCTTTGCCACATTTATATACATTTCGTCCGGAGCCGAACGCAAAGGCCGTTCAATTACTCGAACAGGCCGTCATTATCGATCCTGACTACGCACCGGCGCTTGCAAATCTCGCCTGGTGTTTAGAGCAGCGTTTTGTTCATCATTGGCCAGAAAGCTGCGAGGATGATCGTGAAAATGCGGTAACCCTTGCCCGACGGGCCATTGCCGCTGATCGGGATGACGCCGACGCGACCGCCGTTGCCGGATTCATTTTGGCAATTCTGGACAGAGATCATACTGGTAGCCTGGAGGCCGTACGGCATGCCCTTGAGATTAATCCAAACAGTGCTACGGTTTGCTGGGCCGCAGGTTGGGTTCATGTGTTCGCTGGGGAACCCGAGGTCGCCATACCACTGGCCGAGCGTTTGCAACGCTTAAGCCCCACCGACCTGCAAATGCACTTCTTACTCAATACGGCGGCGATTGCTCACCTGGTATCTGGCCGATATGCAGAGGCTGTCAAAATCACGGAACGCTCTGTCCGATTTTATTC
>JAIBDK010000036.1 GCA_024679435.1 Gammaproteobacteria bacterium
ACCGCTTTCATCTCGCCGTTTCGTGACGATCGCCGCAACGTGCGCAAGATCGCCGGCTCTGATTTTTACGAAGTTTTCTGTAAGTCGAGCCTCGAAGTGTGCGAGTCGCGTGATGTCAAAGGGCTTTACAAGCGCGCGCGTGCGGGCGAGATCCCCGATTTCACCGGCATCAGTTCACCCTACGAAGAACCGGAATTTGCGGAGCTTACCGTCGATACCGAAAGTCATCTGGATACCTGCAGCAGTGAAGTTTTTAACTATATTGTCGGTGTAACTCGCCGATGAGTTTATCTGGGAAGAAAGTAGCGGTGGTCGGGCTCGGATACGTGGGCCTGCCGCTCGCCGCGCTGTGTGCGAAGAAGGGTTATCCCGTTATTGGACTCGACTCCAAAACGACAACCGTCGAATTGCTGCAAAAGGGGCAGTGCCATATTCGGGATGAGGTGGTTGAACGCTTGTTGGCGGAGGCGATCGCATCGAGTAATTTTACGGCGACCACGGATGCTTCGCGAATAGCGGATTGCAATATATACCTGATTTGCGTGCCGACGCCGGTCGATGCGAATAACGAACCGGACCTTGCGCCTCTGGAGAGTGCCTGTCGGTTCGTTGCGCCGCATTTGCTGAAGGGCGATCTCGTTGTGGTTGAATCGACCGTCTTCCCTGGCACCTGCGAAGAGGTCGTCGCGCCCTTACTCGAAAAACTCTCGAGCCTGCATGCCGGTGATGATTTTTACCTCGCGCACTGTCCCGAGCGCGTCAATCCGGGTGACCCTTTCTGGACCTCGGAGAATATCCCGCGAGTCGTTGGTGCGACTTCGGATGAGGGCGTTGACCTGGCAGCCAGATTCTACGCATCGATCCTCGGCGGCGATATATTCGACGTGCGCGACGTTAAACAAAGCCTCTACCCCAAGTTTCGCGAAACCGAATATGGTTTACATATCTCGCAGGTGCCGCTTGGTAGCGTCACCAGGATGCACTCGATCCGTGACGCAGAAGCGGTCAAGGCGATGGAAAATACGGTGCGCGACGTCAACATCGCCTTCGTTAACGAACTCGCCAAGATCAGCGACGTGCTCGAACTTGACGTCGTGGATATCATCGATGGCATGGCGACCAAGCCGTTCGGCAAGGGACCTTTCTACCCCGGAGTCGGCGTCGGCGGGCACTGCATCGCGGTTGATCCGGAGTGGCTGAAAGCTGCCTCGAAAAAAGCAGGCTACATGCCGGAGATGATACAGTTGGCGCGCATGACCAATAATGGTATGCCCGAGTACACCGTATCAATACTACAGGACTTGCTGAATGAACGAGGTTACCCGATTAAGGGAACTCGCATCGCGGTGCTTGGTGTTGCCTATAAAAGAAACGTCGATGATCCTCGGGAATCACCTTTTTTCAAGTTACGTGAAATTCTGCATAAAAAGAGTGCTGCGCTGAGCGTTTTCGATAGATGGGTCACCAGCGAAAATACAGCGCAATCGGTAGATGAATGTATCGAGGGCGCTAAGGCGATAGTCATAGTAACCGAGCATTCGGATGTGGTAGATAGATTGAGTAAAATAGATCTGCACGACTTTGATGTTGAGGTCATAATCGATGGCCGAAACTGTCTCGATAGTGAGGCGATCAGGCGTCAGAATGTGCTCTATCGGGGAATCGGTCGTTAAATTGCGTGGAATTAATATTAATCGGTTTTGGATATGAGTAAAAAAGCATTTATAACTGGTGTAACTGGTCAGGATGGCGCCTACCTGGCGGAATTCCTGTTGAACAAGGGATACGAGGTACACGGGCTTAAGCGCAGATCTTCTTCTTTCAATACGGCGCGTATTGATCATCTCTATCAGGATCCGCATGAAAAAGGCGTTATGTTTTACTTACATCATGGGGACATGACCGATTCCACAAGCCTGACTCACATCATTCAAAAAGTGCAACCCGACGAGATTTACAACCTGGCCGCGCAAAGCCATGTTGCAGTTTCATTTGAGGAGCCGGAATACACGGCCAATTCAGATGCCTTAGGCAGCTTAAGAATTTTGGAGGCAATTCGCATTCTGGGGCTGGAAAAGAAAACTCGCTTCTACCAGGCATCTACCTCTGAACTGTACGGTCTCGTGCAGGAAACTCCGCAGAAGGAAACCACGCCTTTCTATCCGCGCAGCCCTTATGCCGTGGCCAAACTCTATGCATACTGGATTACAGTAAATTACCGCGAAGCCTATGGTATGTACGCCTGTAACGGAATTCTGTTCAACCACGAGAGCCCGGTGCGTGGCGAAACCTTTGTGACCCGGAAAATCACGCGCGCGCTGGCACGAATCAAGCTCGGACTACAGGACCGTTTGTACCTGGGAAATCTGGATGCCAAACGCGACTGGGGCCATGCACGTGATTATGTCGAGATGCAGTGGCTGATGTTGCAGCAGGACGAGCCTGAGGATTTCGTGATTGCGACCGGTAAGCAATTCAGCGTACGCGACTTTGTTAATGCAGCTGCGCAAGAGCTTGGAATCAAGATCGACTGGAAAGGCAAAGATATTGACGAGAAAGGTTACGATGCCGATGGGAAATGTATCGTCGCGGTCGATCCACGCTACTTTCGTCCTACCGAAGTGGAGAGCTTGCTGGGTGATGCCAGTAAGGCCAGGGATAAACTGGGATGGGTGCCGAAGACGACCTTTGAAGAACTCGTTAGCGAAATGGTGCGTGAGGATTTTGACTCTGCTGAGCGAGACGAATTGATTAAAACGCACGGGTTTAAAGCGCCGAATTATTTCGAATGACCTCAGCCACACCGAAAATCTATGTAGCTGGTCACCGTGGCATGGTGGGCTCTGCTATCGTGCGGGTATTGCAGCAAAAAGGGAATCGTGAGATTGTCACACGAAGCCATGAAGATCTTGATTTAACCAACCAGAATGAAGTGCGATCGTTCTTCGCAACCGAGCGTCCCCACCAGGTCTATCTTGCCGCCGCCAAGGTTGGTGGGATTCACGCAAATAGTACTTACCCGGCTGAGTTTATTTACAACAATCTGATAATCGAGGCCAATGTGATCCACGAAGCCTGGCAAGCTGGCGTGCAAAAACTTCTGTTTCTGGGATCCAGTTGTATATATCCAAGACTCGCTCCGCAACCGATGCCCGAGGAAGCCCTGCTCACGGGGCAATTGGAGCCCACTAACGAGCCTTATGCTATAGCCAAGATTGCTGGTATCAAATTATGCGAATCTTACAACCGGCAATATGGCACCGATTATCGCAGTGTAATGCCAACAAACTTATACGGTCGTGGTGATAATTATCATCCGGAAAATAGCCATGTCATTCCAGCACTAATCAGACGCTTCCATGAAGCGAAGCAAACGAGTAAGGACAAGGTCATTATCTGGGGTACGGGTTCCCCCAGAAGAGAATTTCTTCATGTGGATGATATGGCTGAGGCCACTGTACATGTGATGGAATTGGATAAAACGAAATACGATGTCAACACCAGTCCGATGCAGAGCCATATCAATGTAGGTGTGGGCGAAGACGTTACTATCAGGGAATTAGCTGAAACAATCGGCGGTATTGTCGGCTACACCGGCGAGATCAAGTTTGATCCAGATCAACCCGACGGTACTCCGCGTAAACTATTGCAAAGCGAACGTCTTTCCTCGCTGGGCTGGACTCCCCGAATTTCACTGTCTGAGGGGCTCAAGTCGACTTATCTCAGTTTTCTGTCTGAAACCAAGCAGGCAGGAGAGATAGATGTAAATCCATGAAAGCGGTCAATCTCGCTGGTGGGCCAGGCACAGGAATTTTTGAGGAATTTCACCTGAAGCTCATGCCAATGAATGAAATTGGTGGCAAGCAGATCTTGTGGCATATCATGAAAAGTTACTCTATTGTTCGCTGCCAACTCTTTTGGACAGTGTGGACTGATGGCTAAAGGCACATTTTTAGCTCATCGTTAACCTGAAAAATAAACAAAACGCAGCAAAAACAGATCGAGATATCTGTCGATTTACTAGTCGCCATTATTCTGCTGAAGAAATTATCCGGGAAAGATGTATTACGATAACTGCAACAATGTAAACCTGATGAGCCGGAATGCTTTTTCAATCAGGATGCCATCTGTCTTATGGATTTTTACGACGTAAAATGAAAAATGTATTAATCGAACTTGCAACCAAGGGAGGGATATATGCTCTAGGTTCTTCTCTCAATGGGCTAGCTGGTTTTTTACTAATTCCTTTCTTTATAAATCATTTATTACCTGAGGAATATGGGCGTTTTGCTTTTGCGGAAATGATCCTGATTATTTTCCTGGCTTTCAGCGGTCTTGGATTAAAAATCGCCTTTCTGAATAAATATAACCAGGTGGAAACAGAAAATCGACGTGACTATGTGGGTGCACTGTTTACATTTGTTATAGCTAGTACACTGGTATTTGAGTTCATCTATGTATCTCTTGCTTTTGTTTTTTCAGAAACTTTATTTTCGGAGTTATCGATTGAGTTGATCGTATTGGTTGGGCTGATCGCTGCAGTCGAAACTGTATGGGTCTTGTTCTCGACACTGTATAGAGTTAAGGGCTGGGCCTGGAAGTTTGTCTTCGTCTCTTTCATGCAATTAACTTTCGGTCTCGTGTCGACCGTAATACTAATTCAAGGCTATGGATTCAGGGAGGAGGGTATTTTGTATGGCCGTTTAATCGGTGATACCGTTTTGTTGATTATGCTGGGTAAGGTGCTTTATGAGTTTCGCCCAAAACGAGGTGCGTTAAACCTTGCATTTGATACGGTGAAGATGGGTCTACCCCTTGTTCCGTCGGTTTTTGCCTTGACCTGGGTAATGATGTCGCCAAGGTTCAGCATTGAGCAATATGGGTCCTATGCAGATTTGGGGGTTTTTGCATTAAGTGCAAAACTGGCTGGAGTTATTTCTCTAGTATTTGTAAATCCATTTGGAATGATCTGGACAGTATTGCTGTTCAAGGTGTCGAATAGAGACGATGCAAAACTGGTCTACTCAAAAATATTGACTTATTACATACTGGTAGGAGGTGTGATCGCTTTTTCCCTCGGAGTTTTCTCGCCAGGCTTAATCCAGTTATTTGGCTCGGATACATTTAGTTTATCTGAAGACGTCATTTTGATTGTCGGGCTGGCTACAATTTTATCTGGCATGAATTATGTGCTTAATACGGGGGCATGGCTGAAAGGTGAGATGAAGAAATTGCTTCCTGTTTATATAGTCTCGGTCGTCGTTTCTATATTACTTGGGTTTTTGTTAACCCCTGTTTGGGGTGTGCAGGGAGCCTGTTGGGCATTGTTACTAACTTATGCTATCCAGGTTGGATTACTAAGATGTGTAAACAATAAAATTTACCCTGTGCCTTTAGAATCAAAAAGAATACTCAAAGTTATTTTTGCGATTCTTTTCGGTTATATAGTTTTAACGAATTATATCAATTTAAACCCGTGGATCGAATTGCCTATTTTCCTTGCATGCATTCCCTTAATTCTTTTGGTTTCAGGTTTTTTTGACGAGAAGGAAAAGAGGTATATTGGCATTTCATTTGAAAACCTCTACAGAACTCTGCTAGGTAGAAAATGAGGATGGATATGTTAAAGCATATAAAAAAGTTGAAAAATAAACTCACTGCTTCGATGCGAGATATCCCCAATCCGAAAGACTCTGATATTTACCTGGTATCCTATCCAAAGTCCGGAAATACCTGGATGAGATATTTGTTAGCCTATGCGATGTGGCCTGAATTAAAGGCCCCCGACATGACTGAGCTGGGCTCATATGTGCCTTCCTACTCGGATAAAAAACAGCTTCTGGACCCTTCTTCCCCTTGCAATAAATCGAATCATAGAATAATAAAGGAACATTTTTTATATCAGGGGATTGCTCAAAAGAACACAAAAAGGGTGATCTATATCTGCAGGGATGGGCGGGATGCAATCGTTTCTTACTGGCACTTTTGTAATCAACGAGATGGAACATCGATGCCTCTCGGTGAGTTCATCAAGCAATCTGCATTACCATCTCATTCATATGGTCCCTGGCAGGAACATGTCCTGGGTTGGTTGCAGGCAAAGCTGCAACATAAACTGATCATTCGTTATGAGGATATGTTGGAAAACCCTGAGGGCTGCTTGAAAGAGGCATTAAACTTTGCCGAGGTTCAGGTTGATGGCGCGACCATAAAGGATGCCGTGTATAGAGCTTCTTTTGGGGCATTGAAAAAACTCGAACAGGAAAAAGGATTTAACTACGAAGGGGTTAACAATGTTGAATTTGTTCGAAAGGGAAAGGCTGGCGGATGGGCTGATCATTTTAGTTCCGAGGACCGAGATTTATTCGACCGATATCATGGCGGACCTATTCCAGAATTGGGGTACGAGTGGTGATTTATCAATATAGGCGCCTTTCCCTGTTTTCGATGTTATGTCATTAGGCGGAAAGTCACTGATCTGTTGTGTTTTTGGTGAGCTTTTGTGATGAGGAACCCAGCTATGACTACCGTAATTTTGCTGCGAAGTTAATGGAGATCAGCAAGATTGTATATGAATATTGATAATAATTTCTGTTGGGATCACTGCCCACTTTGCCATTCAACTCATATTAATAAAATTGGTGATGCGGATTACAGTGGGGAAGTAAAGTTTTCTACGCAGGAAGTTAATCTTGGTCGCCATCCTGAGCTGTGGAATTGCGGTCAATGTTCTTCGCGCTTTGTTCAAAACATCATACCGGAAGCCACATCTGTCTTGCTGTACACAAACTCGAATGCCGACCAACGTTGGCAAAGCATTCCGTTTGAACAACACAAAACACCGGAAGTTATTCGCACAATGGCTGAGGTGCTGGTGAATAAAGGTCGTATCCTCGACATTGGGTGTAATACTGGAGAGTTACTCGATTTTGCCAGGTCACAGGGGTGCATTACTTCAGGATTGGAATATTCCAGTGCCAGTCGCGAGATACTGCTCAGCAAGGGACATTCCGCCCATAAAAGCTTTGATGAATTAACCGATAAATTCGATGTCATCACGGCATTCGATCTGGTGGAACATCTCTACGATGTTCCCGACTTTTTAAACCATTGTTACGACAGGTTAGTTAGCGGGGGTAAGCTCGTTTTATTAACAGGTGATATTCAATCTGTTAGTGCGAGGTCTGCCGGTGCTGGTTGGTGGTATGCGCAATATCCAGAGCATATAGTTTTCCCCTCAAAATATTTCTTTGAAAAGTTTAGTGATTTTCAACTGGAAACCTGGCTTCCAACTTTTGCGTCGGCGGGATATGTCCTACCGGGGTATCGGGTAATATTAAGCCGTCTTAAGAGATTAATAACGATGAATAAATATAATGGAATGCCCTCAAGGTTGCCTGATCATGTAATGATTATCTTAACCAAAGTGGATATGTAGCTTTTCTCTGCTCAAAAAAATGTACATGCTAGGCTGGCTCCTTGAAGAATGCCGAGCATGTCAATACTGCAGCACAGGTGGTTGTAGGGAACGGTTTGGTAGAATGTAATAAATTGTCAGCGTTTGATCTAACATTCAGGAAAGTAGATGCCGATAACAGAAAACGAAGTTCACACCCTAAGTGCCGAGTACCCCTGGCCTGTAGTGCGGCCCACATTCAGTCCAGCTGATTGGATGTTAGACGGGGGTGGGAAAGAACTGATATTTGCGAGAATTGGCAAAGGTGAGTCGTTTCTTGTACTTGAAATTGGTGCGTTTCTTGGATCGTCTGTAAAACAGTGGTTGGCTGTATCTCCCAACGTATATGTGATAGCAATAGACCCCTGGGAAGGTGATTGGTGGGTAGATTATGCTCGAAAGAATGGGAGAAATTCGCTTGCTGAACAGTTCGCGAGAGAGGATGGCCCTTACCTGACTTTCCTATCGTCTCTATGGAAATTTAAGGAGCGGCTATTTCCTGTACGTGGTAAGTCCCCGGAAAAACTTTACGAGCTTGCCAACCTGGGAGTAAAGCCGGATTTAGTTTATTTTGATAGCAATAAAACTGGAGATGATATCGATGTTGTTCACCAGCTTTTTCCAGATGCAATTTTGACCGGCGATGACTGGACATGGGGATTGGAACAAGGCTACCCGATTCGAGCATCGGTCAGGAAATTCGCCCATAAGCACAATTTCAAGATAGTTTCTGATCGTGCAACCTGGGTTCTAATGCAACGATCGCTCAAAATCTCGGAGAGAGTTATGAACCTCACGAGTTTTGCAAGAGACCAGGCTCGCGCCTTAAGAAAGGTTTTTAGGTGACAGTCGAATCCGAAAATTATTGTTCCCTTTGTTCAATAGAATCGCCCACCAGTGCTCCGGCTGTATTGCTGAGTGATAGACGAAAGGGATTGTCAGGAAGCTGGCGGATTATCAAATGTAATAATTGTCGAGTGACGAGCCTGCGACCAATGCCAACTGAGGAACAGTTGGCGACTTATTACGCTGCCTATGCAAAGGATGATCGGATTGATTTGACCCGAAGCCGTGGCTCCCGCTATCCAAAGCTCAGAAAATTGTTACATCGTTTCAGCGGAGATGTCGACCCGCGTGACTTTGTGATCGTCCCGCCGGGAGCGCGAGTACTGGATTATGGTTGTGGGCTAGCAGGTTATCTGGCGGACTTCCATGACCGTGGTGTAGCGATTTCAGGTGCGGAAATTGCGGGTTACGTGGTCGAAGCCTGCCAGAAAAATGGTTTTGACGTGCAACAGGTGAAGGACTTTTCGAGTATTCCATTTCCTGAAGAAGAGTTTGATATCGTCTACCTGATGCAGGTGTTCGAGCACCTGAGCGATCCGCATGGTTTTATGCAGGAATTAAATCGGATCCTGAAAACTGATGGGGCGCTTTATCTGGCCGTACCCAACGCGTCCAGTATCTGGTGCAAGCTATTTGGTAAGAACTGGGTCAGCGGTTGGTACGCACCGTTTCACCTGTTTCATTACAATCGTGCCTCCCTGGAGGCACTGGCTGAGCAGCACGGGTTTTCTGTCACAAAAAGTTGGAGTCGGACGCCTGAACCCTGGTTTCGTTTGAACCTCAAGGCTTGTCTTTACCCTCAGGAAAATCAATTGGATTGGGCAATCACATGGCTTGATAGTCGACCGGTTCGCTTATTATCGATGATTTTCCTGCGGATTGTAGAACTACCATTCTCCGAAAGGGACTGCCTGGTGATAGAGCTCAAAAAACAGGGATCATGATGACGAGGACCACAACTGCGACGGTGTATTGTGTGATTCCGGTGCATAATCGATTGGAAGTAACCAGGCGCTGTCTCGATTATCTATCCGCACAGGACTACGCTGCTCTGCAAATTGTGGTCGTTGACGATGCTTCTACCGATGGGACAGGAGAATATCTGGCACAGTGCGGACTCCCTAATCTGTCAGTTTTAAATGGCACCGGTGACCTGTGGTGGGGCGGTGCCATGCATCTTGGGGTGGCACATGTGATTGAAAATGCATCGAAAAATGACTACTTGTTGATGTTGAATGATGATGTTCGTGTCAACGCGGATTACGTGTCGATACTGGTTAAGGAAGCGATTGACAATGAAGATTCCGTTATTGGATCGGCACAGCGCGAAGATGAGACCGGAGGTTATTTGAGCTGTGGCTGTCAAATCGATTATTGGGGTATGCGAATTCTACCGATTGAAGGCAAGCTGTCGTCCGGGAAAGTCGATGCCTTGCCTGGTCGAGGCGTGCTGTTTCCGATGCCTGCGGTAAACGCCGCAGGCAATATTAATTGTAGAACCTTTCCGCATTATCTCGGCGATTTGGAATATTCGGCCAGAATTAATGAACTGGGTTGGAGAATTGTGGTGAGCCAAAAGGCTGATATTTTTACATCTGCAGAAAACTCGGATCAGGCGGTGCGTCAACAGGGCTTTAGAAAAGAATATTTTTCGTTTCGTTCAAAGAATAATCTGCCTCATCGATTGTGGTTTTTTAGCCTGCGTGGTCCGATCTGGCTGCGTTTGTGGGCGATACCACGTTACTTCCTATTTGGTGGTTGGCGATTGATGAGCAGGCTTTTAGCGTGAATTATGCGCCAGTAGCATTATTTGTATATAACCGGCCGGACCATACCAGGCGGGTGATCAAATCGTTAAGTCTTAGTAGCGGTGCCACTGAAACGGCACTGTATATTTTTTCCGATGCCCCCAAAAATGCCGAAGCTAGTAGATCAGTAACAGAGGTCAGGTCTTGTATTCGAGATATTGATGGATTTAAGTCGGTGACGATTATTGAGCGCGAAAAAAACTGGGGTCTGGCTAAATCGATCATCAATGGTGTTTCGTTTTTGTGCGACAAGTATGAACAGGTCATTGTTGTCGAGGATGATCTGGTAGTATCGAAAGCTTTTTTGACCTATATGAACAAAGCATTGTCACTTTATCTAGATGAAGAGAATGTTATGCAGATCGCGGGCTACATGTTTCCAATGAATCTCGATGTGTCTGATGATGCTTTATTTTTGCCGTTTATCTCTTCATGGGGATGGGCGACCTGGAAGCGTGCCTGGCAAAATTTTGATCCTGAAGCAAGGCAATATCAAGAGTTAATACAGGATGCTACGTTGCGAAATCGCTTTGACCTGAATGGAAACTATCGTTATTTTAAAATGTTAGAGGCACAACAAACAGGGAAATCTGAGTCCTGGGCAATACGTTGGTACCTTAGCGTCTTTATGTGTGGCGGATTGGCGTTGTATCCGAAAAAGAGCCTGGTACGAAATGACGGATTTGATGGCAGTGGAGTCAACTGTGCGGTAAGCGATATTGAAACCTCTGAATTGAGCGAGTCCTTCTCTCCGGTTGTTTTTCCGGAGCGTATCGAAGTGACGGGATGCTTCGATAGTGTGTTGAAAAACATGCCTAGACCGCGGCTGAGTATCAGTTCGATAATTAACCGGTTGCGTTCTTTGCTCCGAAAAGCACTGCATGCTAAGCGAGTTGATATATCGTGAAATCCTTCATCAATCATTGGTTGGCAAAACTGTCATTGGCTTATTATTCGCGTGGTTTCGACGGGTTTTCTGTCGGAAGAGAATCGGATATCTCTCCATGGCGCATCAGGGGGGCCAGACGCTGCCAATTTGCGATTGGAAATACCAGTATCATGAAAAGCAATGTGGTTTTTGAAAAAACTCACGCGAGCCTTTTAATTGGTGACCGGTGTTTTATCGGCAAAGGCCTGATCTCGATTGCCGAAAGCCTGGTTATTGGAAATGACGTAATGATCTCCTGGGGAGTGACCGTTACCGATCATAACTCGCATAGTTTGAAATTCTCCGAACGTCAGTGTGACGTGCTGAACTGGCGTAAGGGGGAAAAGGATTGGTCGACGGTGAAAATTCGGAATGTGGTGATCGAAGATAAAGCATGGATTGGTTTCAACGCGATCCTGTTAAAGGGCATTAAGATTGGAGAGGGTGCAATAGTCGCGGCGGGAAGTGTCGTGAGTAAAGATGTCCCTGCCTATACGATAGTAGCCGGGAATCCGGCAACAATTGTGCGAGAATTGGCTGACGATGAACGCTGAGAAACGGTTTGTCAGTTGGGAGCAGGCAGTAGAATGGCTACGCCAGCAGCCGGATCAGGCTCAGCTGGTCCAGGATTGTTATTACGATAATCCGTTGGCGGCAAGCGTCGAACGCTATTGGCAAAGCCAGGAATGGCAAGCGATCAAATCATTGCTGCCAGCGTCCGGCGGTAAGGCGCT
>JAIBDK010000304.1 GCA_024679435.1 Gammaproteobacteria bacterium
AACTCGTCAATAGATTCGTTATAAGACAATATAACAACAACTCCGGATTCCTGGGCGGCTATCGCTTCTAATGCGTTTTCCAAAGTCCAGCTCCACGATGATGATGGATTTAAAACCACATCCAGCAGCCCCCGATGCACATGAACACGCACCGGTGTAACGTTGCCGGATAACAACTCGCCCTTCACCAGCGCAAGGTGAGTACCTCCTTCTACATTATCCTGAAAAGCGAATGCTCTAAATTTTCCTTGTGCCAGTTTCAGATATTGTTCTGCGACCCGCTCTACTGTAGGATCGTTGAGTAACCGATAGCTAATCAAATCGGCGATAGTTCCAACCTTGAGTCCGTGCTCCCGCGCATATTCTACAAGATCCGGCAAGCGGGCCATGGTGCCGTCGTGCTTAAGAATTTCACATATTACGCTAGACGGTTCAAAGCCGCTTAATCTTGCCATATCGACTCCCGCTTCTGTATGTCCTGCCCGGGTTAAAACACCACCCGCCTGGGCTTTGATGGGAAATATATGACCCGGCGTGACCAGATCGTCCGGGCTTGCGTCTTTTTTTACCGCCGCCTGAATCGTGACAGCCCTGTCATGTGCTGATATACCCGTGGTTACCCCTTCCGCAGCTTCAATGGATACCGTGAAGTTAGTTGCAAATCTTGCGCTATTTCGACTCACCATTAAAGGAAGTTCAAGCTGATGACATCGATCCTCTGTAAGAGTCAGACAAATCAGTCCTCTTCCGTGCGAAGCCATGAAGTTTATATGGTCAGCAGTCACTTTTTCAGCCGCCACCAGCAGGTCACCTTCATTCTCACGATCCTGATCATCCACAAGGATAACCATTTTTCCCTGCCTGTAATCACTGAGCACATCTTCAATAGCACTGACAGTAATTAATTCTTTACTCATAACCAGATTCGCATTGTTTCATTCTATGTATATAACGGGCCACCTGATCAATTTCGATGTGAACCCGGCTTCCCTGTTCGAGTTTGCCAAGGGTAGTCCACTCTAAAGTATGAGGTACCAGCATCACCTCAAAAACACTTACATTCTCACAATCTTTCACTGTATTCGTCGTCAAACTCACCCCATCCACTGCAACCGAACCTTTTTCAGCAATAAATTTACCAATATCTTTACTGACCTCAAATAACATTCCGGTAAATTCAGAGTGACGTGATATTTTGGTAACAATACCCTTGCCATCCACATGGCCGGAAACCAAATGGCCACCCAAAGGCGTCTGCAGAGTTAACGCCAGCTCGAGATTAACAACGCCCCCAACTTTCCACGTGCCCATCAGGCATTTGTCAAGAGTTTCTGATGAAACATCAAATGTCGCGTGCCCCTGTTCCAGACCAGTTACGGTAAGA
The DNA here is from genome assembly GCA_024679435.1 of Gammaproteobacteria bacterium. GTDB lineage: Bacteria > Pseudomonadota > Gammaproteobacteria > Arenicellales > Poriferihabitantaceae > JAIBDK01. The sequence continues at coordinate 1,385 of JAIBDK010000304.1, forward strand.
CAGGCACCATTCACAGAGACACTGTCACCAAGCGAAATTCTACCCGTATCCAACCCGGAAACATCTACGGTCAGCGTAACGCCTTCAGCGGTTTCTGCAATACCGCGAAGGGTGCCGAAAGATTGAATAATTCCCGTGAACATGACTGTCTAACTTACCGAAACCGGTCTAAGCGTGACTTTCATATCTCGCCCGACAGCTATGACACTCTCAAACTCAAACGCTATCCTGTCTGACAAAAACTGCATCCCGCCAATAGAAAACATGTCCCGGGCATCGCTACCAAGCAAATCCGGCGACATGTAAACCACAATTTCGTCTACCAGACCGGCACGAAGCATTGAGCCGCTCAATCGAGAACCAGCTTCGAGTAATATGCTGTTATATTCTTTTTCACCCAATATCTTCACAACCTGGTAAAGATCGATTCGACCACGGACCTCTTCAAAGCTAATGACCTCTGTTTTTCGAGGGTCATAAGGCGGGATCGATTCCTCATCGGTAATCGTAGTGAGCAATAAAACTTTTCCGTCTCCATTAAAAATGTTAGCCTCAACGGGCGTGCTGAGATTGGTATCCAGAATAATTCTGTGAGGCTGTCTTTGAACCCCTTCTGACCTGGCCGTCATGGATGGATCATCCCTTAAAACTGTGCCTACGCCGGTTAAAATAGCCGAACTCGACGCACGCAATCTATGGGCATCCCGTCGCGCTGCAGAACCGGTAATCCACTGGCTTTCGCCGCTATCCATAGCCGTTTTTCCATCCAGACTAGTGGCTATTTTTAATGTGACCCAGGGTATTCCAATAGTGACTCTCTTCAAAAATCCACGGTTAATCTGCTTTGCCTGATTTTGCCCCACACCACAAAGCACGTCGATTCCAGCTTGTTGTAAAGCAGAAATACCGGCCCTATTTACCAATGGGTTGGGATCCTCCAGAGCAGTAACCACTCGCGCAATTCCAGATTTTATAACAGCCCGTGTACACGGCGGTGTTTTTCCTTGATGACAGCAGGGCTCCAGCGTGACATACATAGTAGCGCCTCGAGCAGCGCTTCCCGCAGATTTCAATGCCATAATTTCCGCGTGCGGTCCACCGGCATTTTGGTGCCACCCTTCCCCTACAACTTTTCCATCATTAACGATAACGCAACCTACCGCCGGATTGGGATGGCTTGAGTTAACTCCTTTGACAGCAAGCTGAAGAGCTCTAGCCATATAGCGATCATCTTCTCCAGGACGGTTAGTAGCAGGCTCAAAGCTTTGATTGCTCCCAACTTCAAACCCAGAAGAATTATGATTTTTACGGCTCGTAAAAAAATTCATTCCTCACTCTCACCGGTTAGTAATGATGCCTGATATTTATTCTCCTGACTGGAGAGAGATTCCTTGAATTTTTCCACTTCATCGCTGAACGCCTCCAAATCCTGAAAACTTCGATAAACCGATGCAAAGCGCACATAGGCGACCTCATCCAGATGACGTAATTCGTTCATCACTGCTTCACCAATTTGAGAGACGTCGATTTCTCTTTCACCTTTATGGGTGAATTTTCGCATTATTCGATTGATCGCACCTTCTACGGCTTCTGTTTCAACCGGTCTTTTCTCCAAAGCCCGCATCAACCCGCGTCGTAATTTAGACTCATCAAATTTTTCTCTATGACCATCCGTTTTGACGATAGTTGGCATATCAAAAACAACATGTTCAAACGTCGTAAATCGTTGGGAGCAATCCTGACACTGGCGCCTCCGGCGCACACTTTCGCCGCTATCCCCAAGTCGGCTGTCAATAACCCGGGTATCTTCATTCGCGCAAAATGGGCAGCGCATGATAAGAATCTCCCCTTAGGGTAGATCGTCTACTCCTTCTTTCTGGACCGGCATCATGTCATCCCGACTAATTCCGAGCATCAGAACCGCTGGACTTGCAACAAAAATAGACGAGTAGGTTCCGACAATTACACCAACAAATAATGCCAGAGAAAACCCTCTGATAACTTCACCACCGAATAACAGCAACGTCAGAACGACAAGCAATGTTGTCAAAGACGTTAAAATCGTTCTCGGTAACGTCTGGTTAATCGAACCGTTCATTATCGATACAACATCACTCTTGCGCATTTTCCGAAAGTTCTCCCTAATTCGGTCGTAAACGACAATCGTATCGTTGAGTGAATATCCAATTACCGCCAACACGGCAGCAAGTACTGGAAGAGAAAACTCAAACTGAAAAAGTGAAAACACGCCTATAGTCAACAGGACGTCGTGGACAAGGGCAATAACAGAACCCACTGCAAAGCGCCATTCGAACCGGAACGTGACATAAATCAAAATTCCCAGCAATGCATAAAGCATTGCCAG
>JAIBDK010000491.1 GCA_024679435.1 Gammaproteobacteria bacterium
GAGGGTGTCTCCCAGACTTTCAGACCGGCAGAGTTCTTGTGGTTGCAGTACTGGAGATGTAGTTCACGAGACAGACGCTTATTGACCGTAACAACGGAAAAACCAGAATCGAGTCGCCGGTTTATGTCCTGCGGGTTGATGTTGGTAAATAGATCAGACAAATTATAAAACTGTTATCCTGACCTAGACCAGAGATTCTATTTTAGCGGCAAGATCAAAATCCAGTTGGGTTATGCCACCACTGCTATGAGTGACAAGGTTAATGACAACGGTTTTATATACATTTGACCATTCGGGGTGATGATCCATTTTTTCTGCTTCCAGAGCCGCCTGGGTCATAAACCCCATCGCCTGAATAAAGTTTCTAAACACATAGGTTTTTGAAAGTTTATTGTTAATGATTGCCCAGGGTTCATCGTTGTCATTGTTCAGTCGTTCCAGTGCATGGGTAAGTTCTTCGATGTTCATTAACGGATATTTCATTTTATCAGAGGCTCCTTTGCTTCCAGGCCCGCCGGATAGCAGGCAGTTTAGTTCGAATTATACAGGGACGGGCTTGGGAACCTGTATCTTAAAACTGATCAGTTGGACAGTGTGTTTGCTGGAACCGACTTTTTACGCGAGCGGCGTCATACTTGCATCGGCCCAGACTTCACCGCTCAGAACGGGATTCTCGATCATCGTGCAAATGATTTCGCCGATTTCTTCGGGTCGGATTTTTCTGCCCAGACCGATCATCGGTTTAAGGTTTTCATCGAAGTAGTCAGCATCAATGGTTTCCACCATCGGCGTATCGACAAACCCGGGATGAATGATCTTAGTCTGCACGCCGTAGAACAAGCCTTCAAGGTTCAAAGTGGAACTCACAGCTTTGAGTCCTGATTTGGCCGCCGCATATCCAACCTGCCCGCGGTTTCCCCTGGAGGAAACGGAGCCGATCAGGATAATGCAACCCTGAATATCCTCATCAGACTGCCACTTGGATTGATTATTAGTCAGCCTGTGACGGGCGATTCCGGCAATAGTATCCATAGCCCAGTATGCGGGATGAAGCAGATTGACGTCTAGAATCTGCCGAAATTTATCCTCAGAGTAAAGTTCGACTTCTCCTGTTTTGTGATTTTGTTTGACCGCCAGACCGTCTCTTACGATGCCAGCGGCAGGGACGCAAATTTGAACGGGTCCAAACTCATCGAGCATGTTCGAAAAAACACGGTTCCGAAAATCACAATCCGATACGTCGCCACAGAATCCTCGAATATTTGGGTTTTCTGAATAATTGATAAGATCCTGCGCGGTTTTTTCAATGCGCTCAGAAATATCAACCATCGCCAGTGCTTTGGCGCCATTGTGTAAAAGTTTTATAGCGGTTGCCAGGCCAATGCCCCCCGATGCCCCGGTAACAATGGCTACTTTGTTTTCAATTTTCATTTGTTAAAAGGCTAAAGTTCGAATTTACAGGCGGATTTAATCATATCGAAGGTGAAATCGGTTGTTAAAGATGGCGTCTA
>JAIBDK010000071.1 GCA_024679435.1 Gammaproteobacteria bacterium
GGAAAAAAAGCCCTTTAATAGCAGCAGTAACACCAGCAATAATATCAACCCAAGCGCAGCCATCATGTTTTCTCCACCTGATCATCATCTTCTTCATTGGAAATTTCCATTTGCTCATCAATATCTTCAGGGATTTCTTCCACCTCATCTCTGTCTTCTGCGCGAGGATCGTCCATCTCATCTTCAGCGGTAATGACCCCTTCGCCAAGAATAAAGTCATCTTCATCCACGCCTTTTGCAACACGAACCTTGGAAATTCGGTGGTCATCCATCTCCATAATCTGGATCTGGATATCTTCACTTTCTACTCTGTCTCCTTCTCGTGGTAGCCGATCCAGCAATCGAAATGCATAACCGGCAATGGTTGTCATTCTTGGATCCCAGATACCGAAATTAGTGAGATTATTGAAGTCTGTCAATTTCATATCTCCAGGAACTTCGTAAATATTATTGTCTTTTACCGCATAAAAACCCGAAGTTGCTTTCGAACCACCGCTGATATCACCAAAAATAAAGCTCAAAACGCCGCGCATAGTGATGAACCCCTCAACACCGCCAAACTCATTAAGACACGCCGCCGCGCGTACTTTATTTACCTGAAAGAAATCAAACATCTCATCCACTTTCTTGGTCAGTGGCACAACAACCGGCGGATGCATTATGTCTTCTGGGGCATACTTTGAAAGATCCTCATCATCCAGCACCAATCGCAAAATATCTTCTGCATGCAGGAATCCAACAAGATTGTCTCGGTGGGTTTTAAACACCGGCACCCTTGGGTGCCGGTAAGAAATGAATTTTTCCACCATTTCCGGAACCGGCATCTCCACATTCAGGAATGCCATCTGGGTTCGTGGTGTCATAACCTCTACAATTTCGGTTTCGTTCGCCTCCAGCAGGTTGTAAATTAATGCGCGCTCCGTCGCATCAAGCACACCTTCCTCAGCAACCTGCTCAACCAGAGTCAAAAACTCATCAACCTGCAATATGTTATCTGCCGCCTTAGCTTCACCAACTAGCAAAGTAGTAATACGATCTGCAATGCTGCGAATTGCCCATCGCACCGGTGAAATCAAACGAATCCAGAACCACATCGGTCGGGCGACTATGCGTGAGCTGTAGCGCAGCGGATTTGATACCGCAACAGTTTTAGGCGTTACTTCACCGAACAGCAGAAGCATCGGAACCATGACGACGAGGTTGATCAGCACAACCTTGTCAGGGCTATAAAGAGACAGCAAAATGCCCGCCATATTCGCCGCGGCGGCAATGTTTACCAGCTCATTCCCGCTTAAGATAGAAATAATCAGCCGCCTTGGCTGATCAAGCAGTTCATGAATGGTTTCGGAGTGGGGATTTTGCTCCTTGCGAAGCTGCTGGAGATCCAGCCGGGAAAGAGAAAAAAGTGCGGTTTCCGAACTAGAGAAGAATGCCGAACATATGAGCAGACACAGCTGTAGCACGAACCGGGCAATCATGTCCGGTTGCGAGAGTATGGCCGTATCGAAGGCGAAATATGCGCCCACGGACTGCCAGTACTGAATAACTGGTTGCAGCAAGTGTTCCATTAGAATATGGTGCTAAATAGGATTTTATTCGCGGACTTGGGGGGTGCTCGTGCATAAAATGCCTTTGCTCCTCAGTATTGAATTAACGCTAATATCGCCTAATATCACATTGATTTCAATAAATAATTGTATAATTATTAAAAGAAACTTTAAAACATCACCAAATATCTCAGTTAATTGACCTCACTTTCAGCCTCACAATCCTTTCAATGACCAATATTTCACCTATCAATAAAAATCAGGATGTTGCTTCCCAAAACCCGCTAACAGATGCGCCCATTGATTTAAACGATCAATCGTTATATCTAAACAGAGAATTAACCTGGCTTGAATTCAATCGCCGGGTGCTTTTTGAGGCCACGGATCCCTCTACACCCCTGCTCGAGCGCCTGAAGTTTATCGCCATTTTTGCGTCAAACATTGACGAATTTTTCATGAAACGGGTCGGGGGTCTGAAACTTCAGCAAGCGGCCAATGTTGCAGAGCTCACTGTTGATGGAAGAACGCCTGAACAACAGGTTTTGGAATGCAAAGAACTGGTTAACGAACTCACTGAGTTATGTCACAACTGTTTGCAGGATTTACTGATTGAACTTGCGAGTCATGATATCCGACTGGTTAATTACACAGAACTTGATCCGGACCAGCAGGCATCGCTAAGGCAACACTACATTGAAAGCGTATTTCCGCTGGTTACACCGCAGATTTTTGATCCCGCACACCCCTTCCCCTTTATATCCAACCTTTCGCTGAATATTCTGGTCACGCTTCAACCTCTTGCAGATGAAGATACTTCCGTCGCCCGAGTTAAGGTTCCTGTCGGTGAAGGGGTACCGAGATTTGTGCAGGTGGAAAACAGTTTCAATTTTGTCCCTCTCGAACAGATTATTGCCCATAATCTCGACCTGCTGTTTCCCGGAGAAAAGGATATGGATTTTGACTATTTCTTTGTCGCCAGAAATGCCAGTACAGAGCGTCAGGAATCCGGTGCTGCCGACTTACTGTCAATGATCGAACTTGAGCTGCGCGACCGACGCATCGCTCCCATTGTTCGCATGGTTGTCAACCACAATATGAATGAATCCAGAATGTCGATGCTGGCGAAACTCCTTGGCCTTGATCTGGAAACAGATGTGTATAAATCCGATATGCTTCTGGCTCAGAGGGATCTGTTTGAAATCACAGGGCTTCCGATATCGGGTTTAAATCACCCGCAGCATTTTCCGGTCAATCATCACCGTCTGCAAGACAGTCAGCGCAGTATTTTTTACTTAATCCGCGAAGCCCAATCAATACTGTTACAACATCCTTACGAATCCTTTACCGGGTCAGTCGTTCGATTCCTGGGAGAAGCCGCCCGAGATCCGAAGGTGCGGGCGATCAAGATGACGCTCTATCGAACAGACAAAGAAACCAGAATTGTAGACTTGTTAACTGAAGCCGCTAATAACGGCAAACAGGTTGCCGTGGTCGTTGAAATCAAGGCCAAGTTTGATGAAGCGGCAAACATCCAGTGGGCAGAGCGACTGGAAGAAGCTGGAATCCATGTCACCTACGGCGTAATCGGTCTCAAAACCCATAGCAAAATACTCATGGTGATCCGGCAGGATCTTGGCAAATTACGCCGATATGTTCACATTGGCACCGGGAACTATCATGGTGGAACGGCCAAACAATACACGGATCTTGGATTACTGACCTGCGACGAAGATATTGGCCACGACGTTACCGAACTGTTTAACTACCTCACAACGGGGCATGCCAGAAAAAGAAATTACCTTAGTATTATTGTCGCCCCTATTCAACTCAAAAAAGAGTTACTGGAAAAAATAAATCGAGAAATCTCCAATGCTCAGAAAGGCGGCGAAGGACATATTCAAATTAAAACCAATGCGTTGGAAGATAGCGAAATTGTCCGGGCCCTCTATCAGGCTTCCATGGCGGGGGTCCGCATTGAATTAATTGTGCGGGACACCTGTCGGTTGCGGCCGCAGGTTCCAGGATTATCGGAGAATATAAGTGTTATCAGCGTGGTCGGACGATTTCTCGAGCACAGCAGAATCTGTTATTTCTACAATGGCGGCGAAGAAGAATATCTGATTGGTTCTGCGGATCTGATGCAACGTAATCTTGAAAGTCGGGTTGAAGTTGTCACACCGATAAACCGAAAATCGCTCAAAGTCGAACTCCGGTTGATTCTTAATACTTTACTGGATGACGATGTAGACAGTTGGGATATGCAATCCGATGGCACCTATATAAAAAGAACGCCGTCGGATAGTGAATCCATTGGCTGCCAGCACGCGTTTATTGGGTTTGCCCAAACCAGACTAAAAAGCAAACGCCACAAAAAGCTGCTTCGATCCGGCAGCATACGAAAAAGAAACTAGAGACTATTCAAACAAATCATGTTTTGCTGATTGCCGCTCTATCCGAACCCGCCCTACCCAAGCTGTGCGGCGTCAATACTCTGATCTTCCAACATGATAGGAATACTGTCCTGGACGCGATAAATTGTAGTTTTATTACTGGTGATAAGGGCCTCATCGATGGGCTCGGTAATCACATTACCATCTTTGGACATAAGGTTACCATTACTGATTTTGTCATTTAACTGTGTCAACATTTCCTGATTGACTATAGAAACCGGTAATTTGGTTATCGGACAAACCAGAATATCCAGCAGCTCTGGGTTAATAGGCATTGAATTTTTCCTCTGAATATATTGGATTGTTAGTCGTTATATTTAGTCGTTATATTTAATCGCTATAATTAGTTGCTATTCATTCGGTCTTCTGAACGGCTGACTAATCAATCGCGCTAAACGCGTTTCATCAGGCTTATTAAATACATCGAGGCCTATCGTCATACTCTGATGACTGACGGAGGGCTGTGACAGATAACTTCCGAATATTCTATCCCAAAGAGACAATGCAAACCCAAAATTAGCATTGTGCTCTTCAGGAATGACCGAATGATGCACTCGGTGCATGTCCGGCGTTACTATAAAAACCCGTATTAAGTTGTCCAGCCATTTCGGCATTCTTACATTACCATGATTGAACATTGCAGCCCCGTTGAGAATAATCTCGAAGGCTATTACGGCAAAAACAGGTGCACCAAGGAGCATGATAAAAACGGCTTTAACAAGGACGGAAAGAAAGATCTCCAGGGGGTGGAATCTTAAAGCCGTGGTAACGTCAAAACCGATGTCGGTATGGTGCATTCGGTGCAGATTCCAGAGCGGCTTGATGACATGAAATAATCGATGCTGCCAGTAAATCAGCAGATCAAGCATCACAAGCGAAAATATCACTTTGGGCCAGAATGAGAACTCGAACCAGAAAAATAAACCGAATTTGAACTCGATAGAAACCAGTGCAGCACCAACTGCAGAAACCGGCAGCAGCAACAACATCACACCGTTTAAAACAAAAATACCCAGATTAGCCGGCCAGCGTAATTTTCGTGAAGAAATTACCCTTTTGGGGGAAATCACCTCCCAGACGACCATCAGCAGCACAATCACCGCAAAAGGCACGAGCCGAACGAGTGTCTCAAAACCAATGATATCAGCCATAACACACGGCACGAAAAATACTATGAACGGAGGTCATCATAACCATATCAATTATTTTAAAACCACGGAGACTCAGTGTTATGGACCACAAAATCGGTGAGCATTTCAGCATATAGACTCATCACCATCCGGGTCAACGGCCCGCCACCATTTTCAAACTCAACCATGCTCCCATCTACCAGCCGCAGCGTTTTAACCGGCATAACTTCTCGGGTGGCGCTTGTCACAAAGCATTCTTGTGCATAGACAAGTTCGTCCCGATGGACAGGTCTTTGCGCTAAAGGCAAGTCGTTACCGGTCGCTAACTCAACCACTGACCGCCTGGTTAAACCATCGAGATTTCCGGCAACCGGCGCAACCAAAGTATCGTTCAAAACAAACCACACGTTACTGTTCGAACACTCTGTTACCAGATCTTCAGCATCCAGCATCACACAATCGTCGGCGCCATTCTTTCGAGCCTCGGACAACGCCATAATGTTATTTAGATAGTTACCTCCCTTGATATTCGGATCCAGACTGTTGACGCTGTTTCTGCGTAATTGAGTAACCGCCAGCGACATGCCTACATCGTAATGCTGTTGTTGCCATTTCGGCACTGCTTTAACAATGATAACCATGCGTGTTGATTCAGACAAATCAGGATTAAGATCAATGGGGCCTTCTCCACGGGTAATCTGGTATCGCACATAAACGTCTTCTCCTAGCATGGGTTTGCTGGCAGCGACGGTTTCCCGGATAGAGGTCAATATCTGATCTCTGCTCTGCTTGATATCCATACCAATAAGAGCAGCGGAGTTAAGCAACCGCTGATAATGCTCTTCAAACAGAAACGGCAGCCCATGATAAGTTCTAAACACCTCATAGACCGAATCGCCATACAGAAACCCCCGATCCGCCACCGGAATCCTCGAATTCTCCAGCGCATCAATGACCCCGTCAACATTACCAACCTGTTTGACCATTACGTTACTTCCCTACCAATACACAATATACAACATACAATACTAAATTCATGAAAATAAATAACCCCGTAAGATACGCACTCAACCTAAAAATGAGATTATCAAAAGATATTGTTCAAGCGTATCTCGCCTGACTATCTTTTGTATTGGAGCCACTGCCTAAAAGATTCACATCACCCATAACCTGAGAAATTTTTGGCGTCTCATCGACAAATTTAAGCGCCTCCAGCACAACCTCTATGCCGGCTCCTTTGCGCGGGCCAAATTCGGACAAATACCGTCGCCAGCTTTTTGCACCGGGCTGGCCGTGAAACAGACCCAGCATATGGCGGGTCATATGACGCAAATAAAGTCCCTCGGAAAGACGTTTTTCTATATAAGGAATGAAGGCCTTAACGGCCTCGACGCGAGTCTGGGCGGCGGTGGAACCAGAGACATTTTCAATGCCGTAAAAATATTCTTGAATTTGTCGCAACATCCAGGGGTTTTGATAAATCTCACGACCAATCATCACACCATCCACAATAGCCAAATGATTTTCTATCTGCTCAACCGATGTTACCCCGCCATTCAACACAAACCGAAGTGAAGGATAATCCTCTTTCAGTTGATAAACCCGGTCGTACATCAACGGTGGAATCGTGCGATTTTCCTTAGGGCTCAACCCGTTTAACCAGGCCTTTCGAGCATGTATGATGAATTCAGAACACCCTGAGGTGGCTAAATTTCCGATAAAATCATAAAGATATTCATAACTATCAAAATCGTCGATGCCCAGCCTGGTTTTAACAGTAACCGGGATATCTACAACATCAATCATGGCGGCCACACCCTCCCGGACCAAATTCGGACTCGCCATTAAACAGGCACCAAACTGCGCATTTTTGACGCGATCGCTGGGACAACCTACATTCAGATTTACTTCGTCGTAGCCCCATTCTTCTGCCAGAGCGGCACAGATCGCGAGTTTCTTTGAATCACAACCACCCAGTTGTAACGCCAATGGGTGTTCAGATGCGTCATAACCAAGGAATCGTTGCTTGTCACCATGAATTATCGAACCTACCACAACCATTTCCGTATAGAGCCTTACATTCGAAGATAGAATACGAAAAAAAGCCCGACAATGCCTATCGGTAAGATCGAGCATTGGCGCGACTGAAATAGACTTTTGTGACATGGAAAAGGGTGTTGACATGGCTTGATTTTATCATTTTCCGTGACCCGCCCCACACACTTAAATCAAATAAAATCGTTATTTAACGGTTGATTTTCCATCAAACAACATCCACTCTCTGAACATTGAAAATTATGAGCGGTTGATTGTGTCTACAACAATAACAAAAACTCTGGACTCTCTGGTCGGACGCGGAATTGCACACCACCTTGGCAACCTGCAGCGCGGATTAGAAAAAGAGAGCTTACGGGTAGACCCAAGCGGAGTGCTATCCCAGTCACCCCACCCTCACGCGCTGGGCTCTACACTGACCCACCCTTCGATCACTACCGACTATTCCGAGTCGCTGCTAGAATTTGTCACAGGCGTGCACAGCAGCACCGACAGCCTGTTGAAAGAGCTTTACGATATTCATCACTTTACCTACCAGTACATTGGTGATCAAAAGCTCTGGGTCAACAGCATGCCTTGTATTGTCGAAAGTGAAGAAAAGATTCCAATTGCAAAATACGGCAGCTCCAACGTGGCAAAGATGAAAGAAGCTTATCGTCGCGGCTTAAGCCACCGATATGGATCGTTGATGCAGACCATTGCCGGCATTCATTTCAATTTCTCCATGCCAGAGCCATTCTGGAAAGACTATTACAACACTCAGGATGAGATCGAAATTCAGAAACATCGATCCGCGTCGTATTTTAATCTGATTCGGAATTTTCACCGAAACTCATGGCTGGGAGCGTATCTTTTTGGTGCTTCTCCCGCTGTGTGCCGATCATTTCTGCGCGGTCGGGAACACATGCTGGAAAACTTTGACGCCCATAGCTTCTATGCACCAAATGCCACCTCCCTTCGATTAAGTGGACTTGGTTACAGTAATGAAGCCCAAAGTGACATCGAGATTTGCTACAACGGTGTCGACCCGTTTGTTCAATCGCTGCGCAAGGCCATTCAAACCCCTCATCCGGCCTATGAAGACATAGGTGTAAAGGTAAACGGTGAGTATCAGCAGTTGAATCCAAATTTGCTGCAGATAGAAAATGAGTTCTATTCCGCAATCCGCCCGAAACGAATCGCCGATTCCGGTGAAAGCCCTTCTCGGGCACTGGGCGAAAGAGGGGTTCAGTATATCGAAGTACGCAGTATTGACTTGAATCCGTTTGAGCCAATCGGTATACATGCAGACTGTATACGTTTCTTTGACACATTTCTGCTGTACTGCATGTTTGAAGAGAGCCCGAATATGACTCAGGAAGAATTTGTAGTCACCAAACAAAATCAAAAAACCATGGTAATGAATGGGAGAGACCAATCAAGTGAGATCATCACCCCTGACGGCAGAGTAAATTCGCGCAAGCAAATGAAAAAGCTGCTGCAGAGCATGCGACCGGTCGCTGAATTGATCGACCAGACCACGGGAGGGGGAAACTATGTTTCGACCCTGGAAAAACAGTTGAACAAGGTGTCCGACTCCGACCTCACCCCATCCGCAAGAATTATCAA
>JAIBDK010000124.1 GCA_024679435.1 Gammaproteobacteria bacterium
CACTAAAAGAATCCGCCGCTTCGGGAGAATCAATAGCCGGTGGCATCAAATTATCGCTGTAATAATTCACCGCCTTGAAATGGACCAATTCGTCAGGATGAACAGCCAAGGTAGTGATCACCGCCATTGCGGTAACCAGCATCAAAATCACCACCAGACAAACTGGCACAAAAACATGGTTGCGGAACAGCAATCGCGCCGGCTTCCGCATCACCCCAACGAGCAGGACAATCAGAATCAGACTGACAACATGACTCAGTGGAAAAGTCTTGATATTTTCAGGGTTCAAATCCCATTCAATCTGACTATCCCTCCCGGTAGTCGTGAGGCCAATACCTGTTCCTGTTTCGTTATTCAGCTTTTTTAACTCCGTGCCCTTCAGAGGTTTAAAGCTATCAAATTGCTCCTCGGTTGTGAGTTCAATGGTTTGATAACCCCGTTGGCTAAGGCTAATTCGATTGAAATCAATTTCACCAGCGTATTCCAACGGGTCAATACGCAAACGATCAACATTGCCGAGATGCGTCAAATAGACACTATATTTTTGCTTGCCCGGTTTTATCAGAACCTGGCTCATATTTGATTCAGTAAAAACTTTGCCTTCATCGGCCCAGTAAATCTTGATGAAGCTGGCTCCGGGCGTCTGCAGCTTAACATCCAGCTCTACCAGCGCTCGAAATCCAAACAACACCAGATACAAAACACATAACACACTGGCAATACTGATTGAGAACATCGACCAGCCGCAAAACAATTTTTCACATGAACTATGGAACAGATTTTCCCTGGTTTCACTTTGAACGCTAGATGATTTTTCGCTGTTCACTATTGACTCGCGGCGGCTCTCGTATCTTAGCGTGCAGGTAAAATCGATTTAACTTTCTGTTTCAGTCGATGCTGATTATTAACCCAGATACGCAACCGGAATACCAATTTACCAAACCAATGAACAAACAACAGTGTCAGAAGATTTTTTAAGCCCGGACCTGTATCGAAGTTTCCCAGAATCGACGTCTTCATGCGGAACCACATGATCGACTGACGCATAATTGAATTCCCCTCAATTTCATAACGGCCATTAAGCACCGGTTTTTTCTTTGTACTCATACTACGGAGCCGTTCCTGACTTGTATTTCTTCCATTATTTGGTCACCATGGTACGAAGGTGGGCCCGAAATACCCGCCCGGCAAAAAGGCTGCCGAACCAGTGCCGAAATCCCGTGGTCTCCCAGGGATTATGAAACAGCTTTGGCATACCTCCGCCTCTCGGTTTGTTAACGCCGTGAAAGTCGTCAAGGTGATGCATATATCGAAGCGCACGAATCTCACGACGTTTAGCAAATGCCAGTTTGCTCACCAAAAGATAATTTATCCAGGCACGATAGCCTTCAGTATTACCGGCGATGATGGTGGACGCAGCACCATAGCGATCTGCAGCATCAAGGATGCCCTGTTGCAGATCCGCATAGTGATAATCCTGTTCCTGTTCAGATTTGCCCAGAGCATCGGTCATATCACGAAAAACAGGCTCGGCGCTGCCATCTCCCGTTTCCCGGTAGCCCACGGTAGTAGGGTGCGGCGCACGGCAAGCCTCCTCGAACAAATCTCGAGCATAAGAAATCGAGCTTGCAGCCAGATCAAACTTACTGCGATCGAAAATCAAACCCTGAATATGGTTGTCCTCATGGGTATCAAATGGAATACCCCGAGTTGCGCCAAACAACAGACCGTGACAGTTCGGTCGGTCTTCGCGGTGCTTAATACCGTGATAGAAAAATCGCTGAATGGTTCCAAGCCAGCCTATATCCACTAGCGCGACATCATTATGCTCATAGAACCCAACACTTTGCAGATACTTTTGCAAAGCGACATTTTTGGGCCCAGTCTGCCGTCTAATCTCATTCTGAAAAGCATCGTCCTTAAGCAGCTTTTCGAGTCGCCAGCTATGCTCAGCATCAAAGCCCAGATGTAAAGGACTTAGCGTAGTTTCCCGAGTAAGCTCATGGCGGGCAAGATGCTCATCAAGGGGTTCGCCCTCGAGGTCAAATATACGACAGACATCATTGAAATTTTTATTCCCCGGTGGCAGAAAGACAATTCGACAATTATCCCGAGTTAATCCCTGCACGGCACAGGTAGCACCCGCCAGCGCCAGCCGGCTAACATACAAATACTCCACTTCTGGAAGCTGCTCATCAGGAAACAGATAAGGCATGGTCTTATTCCAAACTTCCTTGAACATCCAACCTTCCCGCGACAGGAAGAAGACCTTGGTGATATTGTTTTTACGGCAATGCTCGGCAACAGACTGCACAAACATGGCGACCAGTGGACCAATAAAATTATAGCCCTCGACATATAATGAAGAACGCTTAATATTTTCTGCCTGCAACGGCGCCATCAATTGCTGGGTAGCTCGACCAAGCCAATATGCCCGGTGGCGACTATAGAAATAGTATCGGGCCGCAATAGCCCGCCGCCGGAACTCCTCCGGGTCCTGCAGGATAAAACTACGAATCCCTTTTTCAACCGGGCGCAACCCGTCAGAAATTGTGTTATCACCGATGTGAATCCAGCGTTTCGGATCAAGATTAAATTTCTCTTTCACCAGATCGTAACCTTCACCGGATGCCTTGGCTCGGAAGCTATCCGCCGAGGACACCACCTGTTCGAATTTATCTAACAGGCCTGCATGTTTCAACAGGCGACTAATATGGGTCGCCGGAAAATACATATCGGAAATAGCAAACAGGCGCTTGCCAGATTTAACCAGCTCTTCGATCCATTCAAAAATATCCTGTCGCGGCACCAGCATGGCATTTTCTATAAGAATCTCATAATCTGTTACTCGTTCCAAGGCATCTTCCCCTGCCTTGTCACCAAGGATACTTTTAAGGGTATCCATCATCACCGTAGGATAATGAGCCTCATGGTCTGGATGGCTTTTCCCGGTTTCCTCCCGAAAACCCCGTTCAACCTGATTTCTTCTTTTATGAACTTCCTGCCAGGACATTTCTATTCCCGCCTGTTCTGCAAGGCTGCTGATCAATCGTGCGACCGGGACTTTAACCAGATCCGGATCGTGAACACGGCGCACCAGTAAAGTATCAAACACGTCAAAACTGACAACATCCACATCCCCAAGCTCACGGTTCGCAGCGTCGATCATCTTGCTGGCTTTATGGAAGGTTTTGAAATTCATCATATGAAGCGTAATATGCTGACAATTACGGACACAACATCCGGCATAACTTATGGCGAACCCGTCTGACAAATGAAGGCGTCACTGGTCGGGCCGACTCTCCTGCTTTTGCCAGCTCCGCACGCACGTCACTTATTTCGTTTTCGAGTTTACGTAACCGATCTGAACCCGTCTTAACCAGGACTTTGAGTTCTTCAGGTATTCGAGCCAACATATATTTTCCGATAACGTCTAAATCCTGTTCTCGACCCGTTATTGCCGCTTCAGAAAGCGTATTGCCTTCATGGATTCGGTAATACACCAACTTGTCTTTTTCCATATAGTGCACTCCACCAGGATGGGCAAGCATTAAACGAAAGATATAATCATAATCGTGGAGATAGCGAATTGGCGCAAAACTACCTGTTTTTTGCATAGCGTCCGCTGTCATGAACAAATTAGACGTTGTTACCATAAAATTGCCGTGGAGAAACCCGGTATACATATCACCACACCGATGATAATAATCCCTGTTGCTTTGATGCCATATATTCCAGCCAAATTCTGGGTCGGTAAACTCGACATTATCATCTGATATCGGTATCACATCGCTGATTACGCCATCAGCCCCTTGCTCCTGACTGTAGTCTAGCATTTTCTCCAGACGGTCTGTTGTGTAAACATCGTCAGAGTTAAGAATCGAAATGTAACGACCCTTAGCCATGCTCATTCCACGATTAATGGTGTTGTAGGCATCCTGATTTTCCTGCCAGGTATAGGACAGGCGGGAGTCGCTATAGCTCTTTATGATCTCAGCAGTTTTATCTGTAGACCCATCATCCACAATCACAAGCTCGAGATCATCCATAGTCTGATTGAGCACAGAATCGATGGCCGCACCAATGAAATTCTCGTGGTTATAAGCAGGAATGACGACTGAGACAAGGGGAGTGGACATAACTTTTTTCTCTGGACTACTTTTTAAAGAGTCCCAGTGTTGAAAATATTTTCACGCCTAGACGAAAGGGCTTACCCGCCTTAATATCGGCGATTTCCTTTCTGGCAAATTTCAAATGATGCAGCGACTTTTTTAAAGCTTCTTCGGTTTGCTCCATTTTTTGCTCCATTTGCTCCATTTGCCGCTCCATTTGCCTGATTCGCGAAAAGTAACGGTGCCGGGCAATTATGTATTCTGCAGACTCTGCGATACCCATACGAACACGAATTACCAGTTGCTCTCCAGGCTTCGCTTCTATCACCTGGTCAAGTTCAAAATTAATTTTTGGAAAATCTGTGCTACTGACCCAGAAGCCAGCATCTGCCAGGGGCTCAAACCAGGTGCTTTCCGTCTCACAATTGTCGGCAACAATCTGTTCGCCTTTGAGCTGCCAAAGCACTTTTTCATCAACACTATCTTCAGGGCTGCTACAAGATACTATCTGAATTTCAGAAATTGTATAAAAACCAATTCGATCCGTTTTACGAATATCAAAAGGGTCAAGACGAATGGACTTAATTGGCCCAGAAAGAGCATCAGATCGAAATATGATCCACTGAGGCTCAGAATCTGGGACCAGGTTTTTTTCAACACTTCGACTAGCATCGAATTCCTGATCAGGTCCAACCCAGAACAGGGTGCTGTATACATTTCGATCATCGCCGGAGAAATCGAACCGCGTATCAAGTAACTGCTGCACATCCTGTTCACCATCAGCGTTTATCGTAGCCTGCTGAAAACGGTTCTCTCTGCAAATAAATTCATCCAGATACTCCGCCAACTGCAATTGTTGACTGCGAAAACCGTAGTCAACAAAAGCCCAAACGCTTTGCAATTCAAGCCAGCCGAGAAAGTCTTTCATATTTACCCAGTTAGTAACAATGAAAGTCAGCAAAGATCGAAAAAGCAAATATTCTCGGCTAACAGGTTCGGTAACTTCCCATTCCTGATCAAACAACTGATAACAACCCTTCTTTGCAACGATAATATTGATGGGCAGCATATCAATCTTCAACGATTGCCCGCTGTTTTTCAGCTCACCAAGATAATCATAGTAGTTTCTAAGCAACACTTCGAATTCTTCACGGCGGGAATAAATCAGTATCGAACGCAACCATTCGGTAGACAACAGATTACCTTTAAGATATTCCTGATTTTCCAGGACCTGAGTTACAGCGGTAGATAACTGCTGGACAGAAGGTCTGCTGGATGATGGAAAAACCGGCGTTTTTTCTACAATATTGGAGCCTTTTCTCTTTCGTGTGACGATCGCAAAATGGTTTTGGCGCGCGGGGCCCGGAGTATGGCAAAAATCAAAATCCATAATCTGATCTATCCGCTTCGCGTTATTTCCAAGCGCCAGACAAAACGAATTAGCAATGGTGTTAAGAAAGCCGCCACTATTAGCGGCTTCCCAGGCAATTGACTCGGTGGGCGACCGCGTCGCCGGAAGCGCATAGTCCCGGGAACAAATTCCTTCCAGATGATTGAACGCATAGGGTGTCGTACTCGCAAATTCTTCCCCTAACGTCACCCGGGGTATTTTGTAGTCCGGAAAAGGAAAGCTGAAGCCACAATGCGCTAAACCGGCTTCTCTGGAAATCTCACGCCATTCACTGTCACTATAGGTCGCAATGCCTGCAGAATCATGATAGCCATGAATACCAACATATCTTTTGGCATAATGATCTTCGTGATGTCCCAAAATATATTTGAGCCCTAGGCGGTTTTCGATAGCAACTATAATTACCCCGTCGTCTTTAAGGAATCGCTTTACATGGTTGAGAATTCCAATTGCGGCATCTCTATCGGAATCCGCATCAGGGTGAAACTTGCTGGCATACTCAATAACTCCGACAAACAAGATTAGATCATAATGTTTTTCCGGATAATCGAGATCATTATAATTGGCATTGATTACCGACACATTCTCCAGATCTCTGCATCGCATCTTTCCAAGACTGGCACGTATTTCGCTGCCTTCCACAGCGTCAACGGCAATGCCCTCCTCACCCAGGTAGCGGGAAATAGCCCCGCATCCAGAACCAAATTCCAAAGCATTATGTACAAATGACAAGTCATAGGGCCGAAGAAGATTCGAACGATCACTGCTCAAATGATACTCACTGGGCCAGTCAATAATCTTTTTTTGTAGCTCTCGAGATCGGCTGCTCAAGTCTTCGGTATCAGAAAACACCTTTTCCAGATACTGCTCAACCTCCCTGCCATCAGAGTAATCAAAGCTAACGCCTTCCTGTCCGGGAAGACGATAGATCTGATTTTCATTGATCTGCAGGTTATTCATTTTGACAAGATTACTCATATATCAAATTCAAATCAGAGGGCGTTACTCTCAACATTAATTAAACAAGGGGTGATTATCCCAGAAAACCCATATCGTTTGCTTGTCTGTGTTGATGTCGGCATGCTTTTAGGGGTTACGGATAAGTTCTCTTCGCGTTGCACCCAAAAACTACCGCTTTGGGGATTGCCCCACCCCTGGCACAAGAGTATTTTGAGTCGTATTGGCAAAAGGCTGGTGTAAGGGTTGCTGAAACCGTTTATAATAAAAAACGTCAAATTTGAGATATCAAGCGAGGCGAATTTACTAGGCAACCCCCCGATAGACAAGTTAATAATTTTTTAAGATTTAACATAAGGGAAATTTCACAATATGCGCTCTTTAATAACATCTACGGCATTGACTGCTGTGATACTAGCTTCTTCCGTCCATTCAGCCCACGCAGTCAATATTGCTATTATTGATACTGGCCTGGACAGTGGCGTTCTAGGGAATTTTA
>JAIBDK010000120.1 GCA_024679435.1 Gammaproteobacteria bacterium
GAACACTCCGTCGTCCAGATAAATCCCAACATGTCTGCGAGTGAAACCCGTTTTAAAAAACACCAAATCACCTGCACGAAGTTTCTTTTGTTTTGTTCGCTTACCCAACTTGGCCTGGCTTTCTGTGGTTCTGGGTAGCTGAATGGAATAGATATCCTTGTAGGCTTCAACCATTAAAGCAGAGCAATCAATTCCCTGTTGACCAGTTCCTCCATAACCATATTGGATGCCCTGCCATTTCTGAAAGAATTGTTCTATCTGCGCCTGCCGGCGCACCTCCTCAGAGGGTTCAGGCAAAGAACCACAGGAACTCAAACTCAGAGCGAGAATAATGACCGTTAGTAAAATACTGAATCTCTGCATCTGTTTTGTTGGCAACGGCAAAAAAATCCGGCTAAAGCGCCTCCTGTTAATTATTCTATAAGGGCTAAATCAACCGATATGCGATAACTTAAGCAGTTTCTTAAGATCCTTGAGCAATAATCCAGGGTCAAGATCCAGCGGTATAATCATCATTGCATTACCGAGTGGATCAATCAATATGGCATCATAAACCCCGGCACCAGCAGCATCGATAATCGGTGCTAACTGCCTTTCAATTCCAGACTGACCCGGACTAATCACAATCGCATCGGCATGATTCAAGTCAACCTGCCCTGCAAGTTTAGGGTCATCAAGAATAATTAATCGTTGAATCCTGTGCAGGTCCTTGCCCACTGCAATGCGCGTCTGACGGGTATTGTATAAAGACCGTTTACAAAAGTTATCACAGCTCGAACCCAAAATATGAACGATACTCCATTTTCTTTTAAGCACAGGAAATTTTACAGTGTCACCGGCTAATAACTGATTTTCAAATTCCTCAATCTGCACCACCGGAGTAATAAGCGGCGCATGGTTAGACTGTCCTTGTGGAGCCAGACGGGCATCGAAACCGTAATACCAGACAAATGCAGCAAATAAAGGCCCCAAAAAAAGCAACACAACCAATAGTAGTTTAAGGCGGGAAGCGGTCAAGCCTGTACTCATATCACTCACTCGTTTTCTCCTGGTTCATTAATGTTCTCCGCACTCCGTTTCCAGATAAGACCAAATACTATTAATACCGTGGCAAGGCCCCACCACTGCACTGCATAGCCATAATGGCGCTGCGCATTAACCACATACGGTTGCCAAATTCGCGTGAATCTATCGGAGTTTGAATCCATGACTAGAACGGATAATTCCAAGCTCTGATCCATCAGTTTCGATATGGCAGCATGGTCGATGTACTCAATTGTAATTGGCCAGTTCGATGAATTCGTATACGATGGCCCAATTGTATAACCTTTTGAAGGTTGATATATCTGCCCCGATACGACAGTAATATTATCGGCGTAATCGTTATCATCTGGAACGGGCAGACTAGTTTTGGCAATCCACCCCCTGTTAACGAGAATTATACTTTTATCACCAGCCAGAATAAATGGTGTTAAAACCTCTACACCGGACACCCCCTTATAAATCCGGTTATTAAGCAATAGAGTATGAGAATAGTCCCATTGTCCGCTAAGTTCGATGTTCTGATAGTTTAAGCTTTCCCAGCTAAGCGGCCGGGATTCAATTCGGGTTAGGTGACCACTCTTTTCTGCTATTTCTTGCTCCAGAGCGGCTTTTTCAAATCCACGTTCGAGTTGCCAGTAGCCTAGATAAAGCAACAAGCTCAAGCCTATAAAATACAATAGCAGGGCGGCCTGTTTCACTGGTATTTTGATTATATTTATGCTCATATATGACCCAACTTGAATTTAATTTTACCTGATGCTTTTTAAATTTATCCTGGTAGCGTTGCTGCTTTTTGTAATCATTAGTCTATTCACTGCTTTCTATTTTTTAGTTAAGGACCCATCGTCATCAAAACGGGTAGTAAAGTCACTTTTTTTACGAGTTGGTCTTTCTCTGTTTATCATGGTCTTGTTATTGGTAGGGACTCAATTGGGATGGGTCACGCCCCACGGAGTCGGGCAGTAGTCAGCCTCTAATAAATGGCAAAACTCAGGAGTAAATATACTTTTCCTTTATTAAATCAAAAGCAATAAAAAAGCGCTGTAAATACAGCGCTTTTTTAAACAGATGGCATAATTTTCAATCAAAGAATATATACGAAAATAAACAGTCCAAGCCAGACCACATCGACAAAGTGCCAATACCAGGCAGCCGCTTCAAATGCAAAATGATTTTCCGCCGTGAAATGACCTCGCATGGTTCTGATCAACATCACAGTTAACATGATCGCACCCAGCGTTACGTGCATCCCATGAAAGCCGGTAAGCATGAAAAAGGTCGACCCGTAGATACCACTAGTCAACTTCATTCCCTCATGGTAAGCCTCCATATATTCCACACCCTGAAGGAAAACAAAAATATAGCCCAAACAAACTGTCAGAATTAGGCCCCAGATAATTTGTGAACGATTCTGGGATTTAATAGCATGATGCGCCCAGGTCAGGGTCAAACCAGAAGTCAACAGAATAACCGTATTGATAAAAGGTAACGGCCACCATCCCATATGGAAATCGCTTTCTCCCAAATTCTCCGGCCCGTTAGTCGGCCAGATTTCGGTAAAATTGGGCCATAGGTACTGATGCGTTGATCCACCACTTCCCTCACCGAGCAACCAGGGAACCGAAAACTCTCTAGCATAAAATAGCGCCCCGAAGAATGCCGCAAAAAACATAACTTCTGAAAATATGAACCAGCTCATTCCCATTCTGAAAGACTTGTCTTCCCATGCCTGATACATACCAGACTCGCTCTCACGAATAACGGTTCCAAACCATCCAAACAGCATGATAACCAGAAGCCCCAAGCCCAAAAATGCCACCGTGGAACCCGAAGCACTCCCATTTAAATAGGAAGAGAACCCTCCAAGTAACATAGTAAGGGAAATAGACCCCACTATAGGCCATTTCGCAGCCTCAGGAACATAGTAACGTTGTTGTGCAACCTCTGACATAATTTTGCCTCTAAGTTTTCTAATTTATTCGACTGTTTACATCAAAAAATGTATACGAAAGCGTTACCGTGCTGATGTCATCGGGTAACTCCGGGTCCACTACAAACGTGAGTGGCATATCCTTTTCTTCATTGGCCGCAAATTTTTGCTGGTTAAAACAGAAACACTCGG
The DNA here is from genome assembly GCA_024679435.1 of Gammaproteobacteria bacterium. Lineage (GTDB taxonomy): Bacteria > Pseudomonadota > Gammaproteobacteria > Arenicellales > Poriferihabitantaceae > JAIBDK01. Next base: position 3,167 of record JAIBDK010000120.1, read on the forward strand.
TCTTGTTAAAGTAACTGGCAGCCTTGCCCGGAGAGACACTCGGTATAGCCTGACCTACCATTTCCATATCCAGTTGATTCACCGCCGTATACGAAGTCGAGTAAGACCTGCCAGGATTTACCATCATGCTTTTGACAACAGGCGCAAACTCCCATTCTGCTCCCTGATTGAGTGAACTGATAAATTCCACCTTAATCAACCGGTTTTCATCAACACTAATCACCTGAGCCTGCGCTTCGCTGATGCTTCCGGTTTTGCCGTTTAGTCCAGTGAGATCGCAGAACACATCATAAATCGGAACCATCAAGTAACCAAAGCCAAACATGGCAATAGGAATGATAAAAAGATGCCGCGTGCTAATCTGCTTTTTCACCTTGTCATATCCGTGTTATATGCTTCTTGCTATCAGCCCCGAACGGGCGGTTGGAGGTTTCCAGTCACCGCCATAAGTATGAACCCAACATAGATCAAAAGTGCAATTCCAAACATAATAAATACTGTTTTTCTAACTCTTTTATCCACGTCATTCGGCCTTTAGTAATTCGATTATTTGATAACCGGCTGAGGCGAAAATGTATGATACGGAGCAGGTGATGAAACCGTCCACTCCAAACCCTCTGCACCCTCCCAAACCTGGTCCGTCGCTTTCTCACCGCCCCGGATACATTTGACCACCAGAACCAGCAACAGAATTTGGGAAAATCCGAAACCAAAGGCACCGATGGTTGCAATTTGATTAAAGTCTGCAAACTGAACCGAGTAATCCGGAATGCGTCGTGGCATACCTGCCAGTCCGACAAAATGCATCGGGAAAAATAGAACGTTAACGAATATGGTAGATAGCCAGAAATGCATCTTGCCCAGTGATTCACTGTACATATTTCCGGTCCACTTTGGCAACCAGTAATATACTCCGCCAATTATTCCGTATATCGCACCAGGAACCAGAACGTAGTGGAAGTGGGCTACGACGAAGTAGGTGTCATGGTACTGAAAGTCAATAGGCGTCATGGCTAGCATTAGTCCTGAAAACCCACCTATGGTGAACATTACAACGAATCCCAGAGCGAATAGCATTGGGGTTTCGAAAGTCATCGCGCCCCGCCACATTGTGGAAACCCAGTTAAAGACTTTAACGCCGGTCGGCACCGCAATAAGCATTGTGGTGAACATAAAGAATATTTCACCCGCCAGCGGCATACCTACTGTAAACATGTGGTGAGCCCAGACGATAAATGACAGGAAGGCGATAGATGCCGTTGCATATACCATGGAACTGTATCCAAATAATCTCTTTCTCGAAAAAGTAGGTATTATTTCCGACACCAGACCAAAAGAAGGCAGGATGAGGATATACACTTCAGGATGACCAAAGAACCAGAAAATATGCTGGAACATCACCGGATCACCACCACCGGCCGCATCAAAGAAACTCGTGCCAAAAAACTTGTCTGTTAGCAGCATAGTTACAGCACCAGCAAGAACCGGCATCACCGCAATCAATAAATATGCAGTAATAAACCATGTCCACACGAACAGAGGCATTTTCATAAACGTCATGCCCGGAGCACGCAGGTTCATTATAGTTGCAACAATATTTATGGCACCCATGATGGATGAGACACCCAGCAGGTGGATAGAAAAAATCAGAAAAGGAAATGCATCCCCGGTCTGTAAAGACAACGGCGGGTACAACGTCCATCCCGCAGCCGGCCCGCCTCCTTCCATAAGCAGGGTAGAAAGCATCATGGCAAAACCAAAAGGCAGAATCCAGAAGCTCCAGTTATTCATCCGCGGCAGCGCCATATCCGGCGCGCCAATCATCATTGGCAGCATCCAGTTAGCCAGCCCCACAAAGGCCGGCATAACCACACCAAATATCATTACCAGCGCATGCATCGTGGTCATCTGATTGAAGAAATGCGGATCAACCAGTTGCAATCCAGGCTGAAACAGTTCAGACCGGATTACCAGCGCCATCAGACCTCCGATAAAAAACATAATCAGAGAAAACCACAGATATAGCGTGCCGATATCTTTGTGGTTAGTAGTCGTCACCCACCGCATCAGCCCTGGAGCGGGTCCGTGGTGGTCATGATCTGAATCGTGATGTGCATCGGTTGCTTGTGCGTTCATCTGGATATCCTCTTTAAAATCTGTCTTGTCTTGTACATGGATAAATATAATCTTATATGCGGTTTACTGAATCCGCATAGACTTTACGGTGGCAGGCTGAATTATTTCACCCGTTTCGTTTTCCCAGGCATTTCTCTCGTAGGTGACGACCGCAGCGATATCAGCATCGTTAAGCTGAGCAGCAAAGGCTTGCATTGCGGTGCCGGGCTTACCGTTTAGTATGATATTGATGTGGCCTTCAATGTCTTCCAAAACCATTGGGCTTCCGTTGAGAGCCGGGAAAACCCCAGCGATACCATTACCGTTTGCTTGATGACAAGCCGCACAATAAGTCCCGTATACTTTTTCACCCCGTTCCATTAATTCATCCATTGCCCACTCCCGATCAGCAGAACTGGCAGCGACTTCTGCAGCAGCGAGTTGCGCTGTTACCCATTCGTCATATTCAGCTTCAGACCTGGCTTCCACCACAATAGGCATAAATCCGTGTTGTCGACCGCACAGCTCGGCACACTGGCCACGATACGTTCCTTCTTCATCGACGACAGTCCACATCTCATTAATAAATCCGGGAATCGCATCCTTCTTGATTGCAAATGCAGGAATCCACCAGGCATGAATCACATCACTGGATGTCAGCAGAAAGCGGACCTTTTTTCCCGTCGGTAAAACCACAGGATTGTCTACTTCGAGAAGATAATTATCGACAGTTGTTGGATCGATACCCGAACCCGGTGTTGCCGCTTCACGACTATCAGCATGAAGACTACTGATAAATTTTACACCAGAATCCAGATACTCGTATTCCCATTTCCATTGATGGCCCGTAACCTTGATGGTTATTTCCGCATCGCTAGTGTCTTCCATTTTGATGAGCATTTTTGCAGCTGGAAACGCCATGCTGATCAAAATCACGAAAGGAATAATAGTCCAGAGAATTTCCGCAAACGTACTCTCATGAAATGTAGCCGGTGTGACACCTTTCGATTTTCGATGTTTGACAATACTTATTGCCATAGCACCGAAAACAATCACACCAATCCAGAAGCATATCCACATTACAGTCATGTGCATATCAAAAACTTCACGACTAATCTCAGTGACACCTTCGGTCAGATTAAGCTCCCACTCCGCCCATGCGGGGCCGGTTGCTGTCCACAGAGCACCGCCAAACAGAATGCCCATCACTCGTTGAATCTTGTTCATGTAATTATGAATCCTCACCAACAATAAAAAATAGTTCAATGATAAATAGTTAAGCCTGGTCGGTGAGAGAACACCCTCCAGACTGAATATAATTCTTTTCTTTCTATACTCGTAAATTCAAAAAATAATACCCTAACAAGCGCCTGTCTATTTCAGCCTATTTCAGCGACTCGTTTCTCATTTCCCAGTTCAAAAACAATTTCTCAAGCTAGAATTTACGCGTTCCACTTCACACACCTCGCCAATGCCCGGCAAGACGCGGCATGGTAGCCAAAACAAATGCACCTTACAACCGCTAATTCACGAAAAAACAGCGCTTCCAGGGCTGATTATATCTGCTTGTTGACACCTTTTGGAAATTCAGATTCATTGTTGTTCAATCAATCCTTTTTATAACCTCATATCTAAATCTTTTTAGCATCCCCGGTTGATGTGCGCAGCGCATCCACGATCTCTGAATATTCAGACCCCAGTCGCTCAAGCTCCGCAATCTGCATCGATGACACTGGCTGCCCATCTGCCGAAATATCCTGCTGAATCTTTTTCATCCTCCTAATGATTTTCCTGAGCCTGTGATTTTCATTCATCATTTATTTGTCATTCCCGCAGTCGCCCAGTTTAGAGTCCCTGAA
>JAIBDK010000408.1 GCA_024679435.1 Gammaproteobacteria bacterium
AAATTAAAAGTTAAAAATAAGCCGCCATGTACTCCAGAATTTCATCTTTTGTCTGGACAATTCTGAGTCTGACAGCACCTAAAAATAGCTCTTCGGAGAATTCTCTCAAAGACGGGAATTAATCTCTCCCATGACTCTGGAAATCACTTCCGCTATATCAAGTTCAGTTGTATCCAGAACCACAGCGTCATGGGCGGGCTTCAAAGGAGACACCTTTCTATTGGCATCGCGCTCATCCCGCTCTGAAATCTCTTTAAAAAGCTGCGCGATATTAACATCAAAACCCTTATCTCTCAACTGTTTAAAGCGCCTATCTGCACGGGCCTGAGCACTTGCAGTAAGAAATATTTTGCAAATCGCATTGGGGAATACGACGGTGCCCATATCCCGACCATCCGCTACCAGACCAGGGGGTCGAGCTCTTGCTCTTTGCCATTGCAGAAGAGTTTTACGAACTTCAGGAATAGGAGATACCAACGATGCCCTTTTGCCTGCGTCTTCTGTCCGAATTTCATCCCCGACAGGTTTGCCATCGAGACTAATTCCCTGAGCCGTGAACGTCAGATCAAGATTTTGCGACAAATTCACAAGCCCGCCTACATCATCGAAGGCAATATTCCGAGTTTTAGCGAGATAGCCTAGCACCCGGTAAATAGCGCCACTATCGAGGTAATGCCATCCCAACTTACCTGCCACAGTGGTCGAAATGGTTCCTTTACCAGAGCCACTCGGGCCATCAATCGTCAAAACAGGAGCTTCTTTAATCATATTTTACTTTTTATTATCGTTTGTAAGGCCAGTCTTATAAAACCCGAAACACACGGAATCCGAACGGACATCAAAAATTCTAACGGTTTACTCCAACTGCTGGAGATCGATTCCGACACTTCTAGCCAGATCGCCAAATCCCGGAAATGAGGTTGCAACATTTTCGCATCCCAAAACCTCCACCGGTCCGCAAGCCACAATCCCTGCAATGGCAAATGCCATGGAAATCCGATGGTCATGATAACTCTCCACAGAACCTGAGTGAATTTTGCCACCGGTGATTGTCATGCCGTCGGGTTGTTCATCAACTTCCACCCCTAAAGCCCGCAAGCCCTGCACAACACTATGTATCCGATCACTTTCCTTAACCCGCAATTCTTCAGCACCGGTTATCCGGGTAACACCCTCGGCACAGGCAGCAGCAACGGCAATAACCGGAATCTCATCAATGGCCAGATCCACATCGCTTTTAAGTATACTGCAGCCTGTCAGGCTTGATGATTTAACCCGAACATCAGCAATCGGCTCCCCGCCCACGGTCCTTTTATTCTCGAGAAGAATGTCAGCACCCATTCGCAGCAATACAGGTATCACCCCATTTCTCGTAGGGTTTATTCCAACTTTTTCAAGCAAAATTTCACTATCCCGTGATATCAGGGCAGCAACCATAAAGAAAGCAGCAGAGGACAGATCAGCAGGAACATGAATATCTCTGGCGAACAAACGACCGCCACCTTCCAAAGAAAGCGTTTTTCCTTGAGGGTTCTCAATGGTGTCCACCTCATAGCCGAATCCTGTCAACATCCTTTCGGTATGATCTCGAGTCACCGCATGCTCAGTGACAGAGGTTCTGCCTCTGGCATTCAGTCCGGCAAGTAATACCGCAGATTTCACCTGTGCCGAGGCCATCGGTGTTGTGTAATTTATTGCGGTCAAAGAATCTACCGGATTCAGGATTATTGGCGGCATGCCGTTTTCCGATTCAATTTTCGCTCCCATAAGAGAAAGCGGGGTAATAATTCGCTCCATGGGACGCTGATTCAGAGATTCATCACCGGTCATTAGCGTTGTCCAGGGCTGCCCGCAAAGTAATCCAGCCATGAGCCTGAACGCGGTTCCTGAATTACCCATATCCAGAGGCCCTTCCGGCGCCTGGAGTCCATTCAACCCTTTACCATGGATCAGATAATCCCCGCTTTCATCCTGTTTTTCGATTTCAATCCCCATCTTCCTGAAAGCATTCATCGTGGCGATGACATCTTCACCCTCTAAAATACCAGCTACCCGTGTGACACCTTCGGCAATGGCTCCGAAGATGACTGACCGATGGGAAATTGATTTATCTCCAGCAACTTTAATGTTGCCAGATAAAGAAAAAGAGGGTGCGACAGAGAATTTCATAACCTGATTAGTATGGTATGTCGGTCATTTACGTATATGTCTATATGGTCGTCTATTTGCGGCGGGCGTCTTTTAACACATCAGCTCCAATTATTAAAACACTTGTCGATGAAATTATCTCAAGGAACTTCCCCGTGGAAATACTGATATAGCAAAGTGTGGCATATTCCTGCAGCCATAAGACAGCAAATAAATACCTGACTAAGGTTCTTTTTATTTACCAAAAGTCTCCATACTCGACTCCGCTTCTGACAACAACCAATGATAAAAAGCGTTTATTTTGGGCCTGTTCAATGCGCCGGTTTTATAGACAATATAATAGGAGTAAGGAATAGACAACTCCGGAGGAAAAGGCATTATCAATTTTCCCGCATTAAAATCATCAGCACACAGTAAATCTGAGCCCAACGCGACACCCTGACCATCGATTGCGACTTGAAGCAGTACGTTTGAATCATCCATCGTTGAACCCCGTTTCAGCCTGATGTCCTTA
>JAIBDK010000251.1 GCA_024679435.1 Gammaproteobacteria bacterium
AAAAACCGGAAAATGTTGCCACCAAAAAACCCTGGGCACTATTCGTTTCCTGGCTTAGACCCCATTATCCACTTACCTGTCCGACAGAATTTTATGACCTATACTCTCTGGACAAGATGGATCAAGGCCGCTTTCTTGACGATGATGAACTTCCGTCCCATCCCGTGTTACGCACAATCAGACGGAATTTTGATTACGACAAGCATTTCAACAACGAAACCAGACAGATAGCAAGAGCCTCATACTACGGTCTGTGCAGTTTCCTTGACTACCAAATTGGTAAAGTTCTTAATGCACTAGAGACAAGCGGTCAGGCAGACGACACGCTGATAATCTATACCAGTGATCATGGGGATCATAACGGAGACCGTCGTATGTGGACAAAAATGTCACTTTACGATGAGTCATCCGGTATACCTATGATTGTCAAGGGCCCCGGGATTCCCAAGGCTAACGTGGTCAACACCCTGACCTCTCTGGTTGATATATATCCCACCATTCTGCAAGCCGTCGGCGCTGATGATGACAAAATAGATCGACCCGGCAGTGCATTACAACACCTTGCGAACATGCCGGATTTTGATCGCACTGTTTTAGCGGAATACCATGATGGTGGATCACCGACCGGTTTGTTCATGCTGCGTAACGCGCGCTGGAAATATAATTATTATCCGGGCTATGAACCCGAACTATTTGATTTAGAGTCGGATCCGGATGAACTGAAAGATCTTGGCTCCGACCCCAAATACCGGGACATTCTCGCTCTTTGCCACCAGCAAATGCTGGAGCTGGTAGATCCTGAAGAACAAAATATTAATGCGTTCTCTGACCAGGCTGAAATGATTGAAAAACTAGGCGGTGTTCAGGCAATTATAGATTCTGAAGAATTTGATTTCACCCCCATCGGCGGTTAACGCCTTCCAATCGCATCCGGACACATGACAAACAGACGGTCGCTGGCCGGAGTCTTGATATTTATCATGATCATCGCCAGCGTTGCCGATGGTTTGATTACAATAGAAACACCCCTGAATCTGCTATGGCCCGGAGGTGTTGCGGCATGGGTGGCAGCCTTGCTCCTGGTAAAAGATACTCCGATGATTCTGCGAATTCAGGTCGGCATCCTTCTTACTGTGGGGTTAAGTCTTTTGATCTACTCAATTTCAAAAGGCGCAACGTTCGACATTTTAAACACGATAACCTCTAATACGACGATGCTGTCGATGATAGCTGCAGTAGGTTTTCTCCGACTGGTTGCTATTCCCGCCACCGAAAAAGGAAAGGCTCTGCCCGTCGGGAAAGGTGCATTTCTTAAAACCCTTGTGGGGGTGAGTTTTTTCAGTTCTTTTATCAATATTTCCGCTCCATTACTAATCGCAGATCGAATACACCAGCAAGCCCCTATCGGTAAACTCACGACTCAATCCATTATCCGTGTATTTTGCAGCGTCTCATCGTGGTCACCATTTTTCGGTGCAATGGCAGTGGTGCTCACTTATGCACCCGGAGCAGAATTAACCTGGATTGCACTGGCTGGCTTTCCTTTTGCAATGGCCAGTATTGGTCTGGTCTCTATTGAAGGCCTTACCCGGTACCGGAAACAGCTAGCCGTTTTTGTGGGCTATCCGATGAGTATGCAGAGCCTGATTATACCCGTGCTACTGGTCATCTTTGTTGTGGCCGGCTCGTGGCTGTTGAAGGAAGTTTCAACTCTGGTGATAATCATATTGAGTGCTCTGACAGTCACCACCATAATTCTCATCGCAAGAAACGGCCCCCGCTCCAGTAAAAATACGCTTGCCCTATTCATCACCGAAGGACTTCCAACAATCGTCAACGAGCTAATTTTATTCCTATCCGCCGGTGTGCTTGCAGCGGGTATTTCAGGGCTGGTGAATATCGGCATAATCATCAATCCATTCAGTGATTTTGGCGTAATCACGGCGTTAAAATTGCTAGGTTTTATGATTATCTTGTCTGCGACTGGTATTCATCCGGTAATCCAGATAACCAGCTTTACACCACTAATACTGCCCTTAAATCCTGATCCAAATTTGCTGGCGGTTACCTATTTGTTTGCCTGGCATCTTGGAACCTGTTCAAGCCCACTCTCCGGAACCAATTTGGTGTTCCAGGGTCGATACGGCATCCCAAGCTGGAAAACCGCTATATGGAACTGGCCTTATTCAGCGATAATGTTTTTAGTCGCCGTATTTTGGTTGCAATATGTCACTTCATTTTTTCCGTATCCATAAAAGATAATCCGCGAGGAGATATAGCGTTTTCTCTGTATTAATCTTAATTCACCCTTTTATTCTTAAATTCCGGTTATTTAGCGTCGTTTTTGACATACAATTCAAATGCGTAACAAGTACACTACGCGCCCCGCCAAATCCACACAGATATACGCTCGGCTCCATCGTTGGCAAATAAAATGCCAGGGTGGATATGCTTTAAATGCATACCCGACCCACCAAAGGATATACCCGGGAGCCCGCCAGATTGTTCTTAACCCGGGAACAGCGTAAACTCATCTGAGAAGACAACGAAAATGACAGACAAACCAGTCACGAATTTTAGCGATCTAGCCCTTTCCAGCGATGTAATGAAAGGCCTCGAAGTCGTGGGCTATGAATCCCCTTCACCTATTCAGGCAGAAACTATACCCATCATACTCGAAGGAAAAGATATCGTTGGGCAGGCACAAACCGGCACGGGAAAAACCGCCGCTTTTGCTCTTCCGATTCTTTCAACGATCGATATTAAACAAAAAGATCCGCAGGTAATGGTGCTCACGCCGACGAGAGAACTTGCAATTCAGGTTGCCGAAGCATTCCAGACATACGCTTCCCAGATGAAAGGATTTCACGTTTTGCCGGTATACGGCGGTCAGGATTACCGAACCCAGATACGTGCACTGAATCGCGGTGTTCATGTCATTGTTGGAACACCGGGTCGGGTGATGGATCATATGCGCAAGGGAACTCTGAAACTCAACGGGATTTCTCATCTTGTCCTTGACGAAGCGGATGAAATGCTCCGTATGGGCTTTATCGATGACGTTGAATGGATACTTAGCGAAGCCCCGGAGAAACGTCAGGTGGCACTATTCTCGGCCACAATGCCTCAACAAATCAGGAGAATCGCCAATAATCACCTGCATCAACCCGAACAGATTACGATCAAAGTAAAAACAACAACCGCGGAAACCATTAGACAACGTTTCTGGCCGGTTACCGCAGGCAACAAACTGGACACGTTGACGCGAATTTTAGAAGCAGAAGCCTTTGATGCGATGATTGTTTTTGTAAAAACAAAGATGCAGACCGTTGAATTGTCCGAAAAACTTGAAGCAAGAGGTTATGCATCTTCCCCTTTGAGTGGAGATATTCCCCAGGCCCAACGAGAAAGAACGGTTAAGCAACTAAAATCTGGGAAGCTTGATATTCTGGTAGCCACGGACGTTGCGGCTCGAGGGCTGGACGTTGAAAGAATCAGTCATGTTCTGAATTATGATATACCGTTCGACACCGAAGCGTATGTGCATCGTATTGGCAGAACTGGAAGAGCGGGTCGTCAGGGGGATGCCATTCTATTCGTAGCGCCGCGCGAAAAACGAATGCTTGGCGCCATAGAAAAGGCAACCCGGCAAAAAATTGAGATGATGGACCTGCCTTCCAATGACATCATCAATCAAAGACGCATATCAAAATTCAAGGAACGCATTTCTGAAACTCTGGAAACTGAAGACCTGGAACTGTTTGTTCGCCTGATTGAAGAGTATCAGCAGGAGAAAGGCATTCCCATGCAGAATATCGCCGCTGCTCTGGCGCAACTACTGCAAGGTTCAGCACCCTTTCTCCTCACCAAGAAAGAACCTCCTAGAGGGATACAAAACTGGGATAGCCGATCTGCAGATAAAGGTAGTCGAAAGGGCAGGAACGACCGATCAGCACGCAATGACAGATCTTCGCGAAACGATCGAGCAGGAAAAGGCAAAGGGAAACCCAATAGATCCGGAAAATCTCATGAAGAAGGCATGGAGCGTTATCGTATCGAAGTGGGCCACGATCACGGCGTAATGCCAACCAACATTGTTGGAGCCATTGCCAACGAAGCGGGCATCGAATCTAAACACATCGGTCGAATAGATATCTATGATGATCACAGCCTGATAGATTTGCCAGACGGGATGCCCAATTCAATCTATAAAAAACTAAAAGATGTGTGGGTTTCCGGTCAGAAAATGAGAATCA
>JAIBDK010000122.1 GCA_024679435.1 Gammaproteobacteria bacterium
CTCCGCTAATCACGTGTTTGAATTTCGCTCACTAACCCGAAGATGACCAACAGGTTTTTCTCCCGACTCAATTGAATCTTTCGTGAAATAGTCGAGCTGACGCGTCACGTAATCATGGTTAAAACAGAGGGTCGACTGAAAGTTGCCGATAAGAGGATAACTGACACGCTGCTACGAAAGCCCATCTTCGACAAACCGTCTCCTGCGAAAAATGGATCGAATCAAATCTAAAAAATCACACCTAAGCTCGACGGATACAGCCCGGGAAACTGCACAGCATCTCAAATACAAGATTCGCGGCAAGCAATGAAGTGTTGCCCGTTGTGTCATAGGGTGGTGATACTTCCACCAGATCCGCACCAATTAGATTGAGCCCGTTAACCCCCCGAATAACCTCAATACCTTGCGATGCGCTCAAGCCCCCCGGCTCAGGGGTGCCGGTGCCTGGCGCCACTGAAGGATCAAGCCCGTCTATATCAAAAGTCAGATAGGTTGGCGTATTCTGACCAATTTGCCCCCGAACTTCTTCCATTAACGGATTAAGGGATTTGTACCAGCACTCTTCCGCGGGGACCACTCTTGCCCCCTGATCTGTCGACCAGTCAAAGTCATCCGCTGCATAGCCTGTAGTCCGCAAACCAATCTGAATCATTTTACTCCCATCAACCAGACCCTCTTCGATTGCGCGACGAAATATAGTGCCGTGGGCAATTTTTTCACCGAACATAACGTCGTTGATATCAGCATGAGCATCCACATGCACAAGTGCCACCTTTCCGTGTTTCTTTGCCAATGCCCTTAGAATCGGTAATGCGATGGTGTGATCACCGCCAAGCGTAACGGGTTTCGCTCCCGCTTCAACAATACTGTCGTAATACCGCTCAATGATATCCACCGATTTCAGCAAATTAAAAGTATTGATTGGAACATCACCAATATCGGCCACCTGGAAACTGTCAAACGGAGCCGCTCTGGTTGCCATTCCATAAGGCCGGACCAGAACCGATTCACTGCGAATCTGACGGGGTCCGAATCGAGTTCCAGAACGGTTACTTGTTCCGACGTCCAGAGGGACCCCAACAATGGCAATGTCGAGGCCCTGCGCATCTGTCTGGGAAGGCAGTCTGAACATGGTTCCTGGACCTGCAAAACGGGGCATCTCATTGCCACCCAGCGGCTGATTAAATTCGCTCAAGATAGTATTCTCCAGTTGATGTTTTGGCCGTCACGCCGCGCATTATCCCGTGCACCGAGACAACTCCTCATTTTACGAACCCGAGCTTTTTGTCCACCAAATTGTCCATTTTTTCGCCCGCGATAAACTCTGTCAGATTAGTTTTAAATAGATCAACCATAGCTTCCTCAAACCCGAAAAAGTCTCCTGAAATATGGGGAGAAATGAACAAATTCTTAACGTTCCATAACGGATCATCTTTTTTTAGAGGTTCATTACAAAAAACGTCCAGCATCGCCCCCGCAATTTTTTGCTTCTCCAGCGCTTCTATAATATCTTTTTCTACGACAGCATTGCCACGACCCATGTTAATAAAATGTGCGCTAGGTTTCATCTGCTCAAAAAAACAACGATCAAAGAAACCCAGAGTATCCGCGGTAGAGGGCATAATACCGATCACCCAATCGAATCTATTTAAATCGTTTGCTAATTTTGCCGAATCAAGGATTTCCAGAAAGTCCTGATCACCTTGCCGTGCTCGTCTCCCGGCTCCTGAGCACTCCATCCCCAAGGCGGCAAGCACTCGGGAAAACTCTCTGCCAATACTTCCGACTCCCACAATCAAGACCCGATCACCTTTTATCTGACGTGAAATTCGATGCTCCCATATTTTCAATTTCTGATGTTCAAGGGTGGTTTGAAAATCCTTGGCAACCATCAGCATATAGCCGAGCAACGTTTCAGCCATGGCTCTGTCAAATATCCCCCGGGCATTTGACAGCATTACATCACTGTTTCTCAACTCAGGAAAAAGGGCGGCATCCACTCCCGCCCCGCACCAGTGAATCCATTTCAAATTTTTGGCTTTAGACCAGTGTTCTTTTAACTCATCACTTCTAAAATTCCAGCCCAGAATAATCTCCGTATCCGGAAGTTCCCTGGCCATAGAGGTTTCGTCTGAAGCACAAACTACGTTAATATTCTCCGGTAGTGATCTTAATCCCGGCACTTCTTCCAGAGACTCGGCCCCTTGAATAAGCAATTTCATAAACTGACAACCCTGATCTATTAAACGTTAAATTTTTAGTGGACAATCATAATCCACTATGGCCACTTATAATACGCCTGAAAGCATGTCAAATTCGTCCGATCTAAATCTGGATTCATTGCAGAAGTATCTGCATAAAAACCTTGCCGGATTCACTCCGATACGGACGATTAAAAAATTTAAAAACGGCCAGTCTAACCCGACCTACCTGCTGTCCTGCCAAAAAAAATCCCTGGTATTGCGTAAAAAACCCGTGGGGAAGTTATTAAAATCTGCGCATGCCATAGAGCGCGAATACAAAGTTATGACCGCATTGTCAAAAACCGCTATTCCGGTTCCAAAAACCAGACTGCTATGCGAGGACGAATCCGTCATTGGAACGGCATTTTTTATCATGGAATACGTTGAGGGGCGCATATTCTGGAATCCGGTTCTTCCAGATCTCCCTGCGGTTGAAAAGCGGGAAGTCTTTACACAAATGGCAAAATTATTATCTGATTTACATAAAATTGATGCGCAGAAAGTCGGGCTTACCGATTTTGGCAAGCCCGGAAATTACTATGCCAGGCAACTGGACCGCTGGGTCAGACAATACTATTTGTCGGAAACTGGAAAAATTAACGAGATCAATCAGTTGATCTGTTGGTTGCAACAAAACCTCGTCGAAGATGATCAAAAGTCATGCCTTGTCCACGGAGATTTTCGACTGGATAACATTATTTTTGACTTTAAACACCCTCAAATCATCGCCCTGCTAGATTGGGAACTATCTACGTTAGGGCATCCCTATGCTGATCTTGCTTACCAGTGCATGCAGTTACGCTTGCCGGACAATGAACTACTACCCGGCCTCGGATCTCACAATCGCAAGCAACTTGGCATTCCGTCCGAAAAGGAATACGTAAAGCTATATTGTCAACTCAGCGGCATTCCCTCAATTCCTCACTGGGAATTTTATATTGCTTTCAGCTTTTTCAGATTCGCGGCCATTTTACAAGGGGTTAAGAAACGAGCCATAGACGGGAATGCATCCAGTAAACGCGCCTACAAATTGGGAGATTTGGTACAGCCTATGGCCCAAATGGCGCTGAACTCGATTCAATGAAACTTGACCACACTCGTTTTGCTCGTCGGTTATCCGGTTTATACTCCCAACCGCTGCAACGCCGCTTTTCAATGCTCGTTTTGACGCTTGTTGTCGTGTTCCTCAGCGGATGCATCAACTATCGCGCAAACTATCATCAGCCAAGGTTTGGCCTCGTAGCGAAAGACGCCCAAAGCATCACCTTGAGCGGTGAACCCGTATCAATACCTGCGAACGCACCATCGGTTAGCCAGGGTTTCAGTCCGGCACCTGAGGAAAAAACACCCGGCGACTTTCATATAGACCATCCCGGAATTGACATCGTTGGAGAACGGGATACGCCAATTTTAGCGGCGGCAGATGGAACGGTTCTGCGCTCAGCATTTGACCCTATGTTCGGCAACCAGATATCTATTGTTCACGACCAAAGCTTCAATGGCAAAACAATCAAGACAAACTACTACCATCTAAACCAAAAAACCGTTTCTCAAGGAGATCGCATCCTCATGGGAGAACAAATTGGCGGCCTGGGAACCACCGGTGTATTGGCATCATTTTTACATCTTCACTTTGAGGTGCGGGAGGCTGTTAACGGACAATGGCAACCTCTCAATCCGCATTTATTCTGGGCGGATGGCATTGGCCGAGTCACCTGTTTCTCAGAATATGTCCGAGTTAAAAGTGAAGTTAGCAAGCAACTAATACTCAGCTATCCGGTCAAATGTAAAGAATAAATTCTCAGTAATTATTCAGAAACTCTCACCTCAATCGACAGTAATCCAGTCGACAATATGCTCCGGAATCTGATCTTCATGAACATATTTTTCAGACACAACCCGTCCACCGACCGATCGTGTAGCAGGGTTCTGCATAGCGCGGCTAATAGATCGGTTTTCATGGACTAGTCGATAGGCACACGTAAACGGCATTTGCGCTAAAACATCCAGATTTTGCCGATCAAGCACCACACATTCGGGTTTTATCGAGCCTCGATTGGGGTAATCCATGCAGCGACAAGTCTCGACATCTAAAAACTCACAGGCGATATTGGTGTAAACGATCTCTTCGGTATCTTCATCCTGTAATTTAACAACACAACACCTGCCGCATCCATCACATATATCCTCCCATTCAGAATCTGTTAACTGCAACAACGGGCTGATCAAAACATATCCTCCTTGCAAACGTTACCGCTAAGGCATCGGCAGGGGCTGATCACTGGGAGGCACATCCCACCCTCTTTGCACTGCGGGGCGATGGGCGATTGAGCAATACCAGCGCCTTACCTCTGGATAATCGTTCAGATTAATGCTTTGCCAGTTAAACCGCGCAATCCACGGCCATACCGCCATATCCACGATGGAGTACTCGCCAACAATATACTCCCTGCCCTGAAGCCTGGTATTGAGCACGCCATACAACCGTTTCGCCTCATTTAAATATCTTTCCTCAGCATAGGGCACCTTACCGGGGTTAAATTTGGTGAAGTGATGCACCTGGCCGAACATAGGGCCAATATGCCCCATTTGAAACATCATCCACTCCAGGGCATGCCATTTTTCATGCCCCACAACGGGTAGAAACTGCCCGGTCTTATCCGCTAAATAAAACAAGATTGCGCCGGATTCAGATAATGTCACCCCGCAATCATGATCGATGATGACGGGAATTTTTCCGTTTGGATTCATGGCTATGAATGACTCACTGTTTTGATCACCGTTGCCAATATTTACGGGAATCACCTTATGTTCTAGCCCGGTTTCTTCCAGCATTATTGAAATCTTGCGTCCATTAGGCGTAGACCAGGTATAAAAATCAATCATCACAGAATTCACAAAGGAGTTGAACAGCAGACGAATACTAGTCGATAACCTGGGCCCCGTCAGCTAAAACCTCATTAATTTCTTCAAAATAAAACTCAACAAGTTATGTTGAAGAATCACCAGCATCGATCGCTGGTAGCACGTCATTAATACCGGATTTTCAAGCACCCGTTTTCCTCGATTTTGTTTCCACTATGCTTTAGGATTAAATTACCCTTTAGAGCACACAGATGCTCGACCTTTCACAACGCATAAGTAAAATACAAATATCTGACTGGAGATACTGTTAGTTGAAACTTAAAGATATCGAAACCTGGGTAACCGTACCCCCCACAGGAATTGGCGGCTCATTCTGGGTAATCGTCAGAATTACCACAGACAACGGTATACAGGGAATTGGAGAATGCTATGGCATCCCAGTTTCCGGCGATATTGCCTGCCAAATGGTCGAAGACACTTTCGAGCGGTACATTCAGGGAGAGAGCCCGCATAACATCGAAACGATGTTCCGAAAGGTTTATTCTGCAGGCTTTACCCAGAGGCCAGACATATCCATGATGGGAGTATTTAGTGGAATAGAAATTGCGGTCTGGGATATTCTCGGCAAAGCGCTAGAACAACCGGTTTATAACCTGCTCGGAGGACAGTTTCATAGCCGCCTCAGAACTTACACCTATCTTTACCCAAAAAGACCGGAAGATAAGGGTTATTCTGAGACTTCTGGAGACGTCTATCATGACGGGGATGCAGCAGCACAACGGGCCTTGGACTATCTGGAGATGGGGTTCACCGCGGTGAAGCAAGATCCTGCTGGCCCCTATAGTTTTCAGGGGGGACGCGAACTTTCTCTGCATGAATTATCGCGCTCGGAATACAGCGTTAGACGCATTAGAGAAGCCGTCGGCGATCGGGCAGATATTTTGTTCGGCACCCATGGACAGATGACGACCTCTTCGGCAATTAGACTGGCAAAGCGACTTGAGCCTTATGACCCACTCTGGTTTGAAGAACCCTGCCCGCCAGACCAGATTGGCGCCATGGGAAAAGTTGCAGCGGCAACATCAATACCCGTTTCCACCGGCGAAAGACTGACAACAAAACTGGAATTTCATGAATGTCTGAAGGCGGGAATATCAATACTTCAACCGGATATCGGCCGCAGCGGAGGCATATGGGAAACCAAAAAAATTGCGATGCTGTGCGAACTTTACAACGCCCAAATAGCGCCCCATATTTACTGCGGACCCATTGCCCATGCGGCGGCCGCGCATGTTGCTTTTAGTAGCCCGGCATTTCTCATCCTGGAAACCATACAAACTGATTTTCATACCGACCTCCTGAAAAAATCGCTTATCTGGGAAGACGGTTATATGATCCCCCCTGTTGAACCAGGACTAGGCATCGAACTAAACGAAAAGGCTATATTGGCAAACCCCTACGAGACAGGAGGCAGGTTACATCTGGAAATGTGTCAGGTTTCTCTGAGCTCGAACAACCAAAAAACCATCACGGAACTGGACCAGTCAAAATAACCTTCAAGTCTGATCAAAAAATGTTACTGATCCTCCAGGATCATATCTGAAGCCTTTTCCGCCACCATCATTACAGGCGCGTTGGTATTCCCGGAAGTAACCGCAGGAAATATCGACGCATCAACAATACGCAATCTATTAACCCCGTAGACCTTCAAGCGCGGATCCACCACCGCCGAATCAGAATTTCTGCCCATTGCACAGGTGCTAACCGGGTGAAAGATAGTCCCACATCGATTACGAAAATCTTCTATCAGCGCTTCATCTGAAAGCACCTTTCCACCGGGAACCATTTCCTCAACAATAATCTTTTTCATGGCATCGGTCCCGGCTATTTTACGAATCAATTTCATGCCC
>JAIBDK010000069.1 GCA_024679435.1 Gammaproteobacteria bacterium
AAAACAAGCCATGAATCAGGATATTTCTGTTTGATCGAACGCACATGTCCTGTTGAATGAAGCACATCACCCAAAGACGTTTGTTTGATAACAAGAATATTCATCCGCAAACTTCAGGCAAAGAACTGTCGACATCTATTTTCTCATTATAAGGATCACTTCCATCCTGCAAGGTACGAAACCAGCGAAACGTCCACAGATATTGCTCAGGAGCACGTCTTATCAAATTCTCCATAGCCTGGTTCACAGCAGCAGCATCCGCTTCATGACTCTCGCCTGGGAAGTTTTCAAGCGCGGGCAATACCGTGGTTACATATCGACCTGTGTTGGAATCAAGTCTGTATATCGCAGGCAAAACGATAGCTCCAGTTACTTTGGCAAGCCTGCTAACAATGTTTAAAGTCGCCCGGGATTGGCCAAAAAAAGGGGCAAAAACCGTTTGTGAACTCTCACCGAAATCCTCATCCGGGATCAAGTAACAAAGCCTGCCCTGATTCATGCCTTCAAGTATTCCACGCAGACTTTGATCTCTCATATATATCCGGGCATTTTTATAGCGTGTTCTGGATCGATGTAAAAACCAGTTGAGCACCGGATTTTTCTCCCTTTTCATCATTGACACCAACTTGATATCCGCCAGCATGGAACTGGAACACATATCCAGTGTGGTGGTGTGATAGCTTACCAGTATGACTCGTTGTTCCGGGTTCTCCGGGGTCAAATACTCCATACCGTGCACTTCTGAGAACTTTTTAATCCGCTCTTTTCTAGACATCATAATAAGACCAAGATCTGCCAAACCCCGGCCATAACAGCGGAAATGCTCGGTCAGCATGCGTAATCGTTCGGACTCACTTAACTCCGGAAAACATAAATCGATGTTGGTTTTTGCGATATGCCGACGTTTCGAATTTCGCAACCTAGTCTGATCACCAATCCACGCCCCCAGTCTCATCACCCACTTCCGAGGCAACCACGTAATTAACCACAGCAACCCCAAAAGTAACCATGTGCCCCAATAAACAGGCTTGAACAACTCTATCCTAAACAAATTCTGCTGTTTGATCACACTAGACACGATACTTGCTGTCACCTTCCCGGGCTGGAAACAAATCGGTTATAAAAGGGGTCAACCGAAGCCAGCCAGCAAAGGTCATCCCAGTTGTCTATATCTCGTAAAGCTGAATATTCGCACAACTCGATCTGATTATCCCGGGCATTTGCGCGTAAAACAGATAAAACCCTGTTTTCGCCCCAAACTATATCTCCAAAAATCTGACGCTCAAAACGATTTAGCCCGAGGAAATAAAAGCCCCCGTCTACGGCAGGACCAACCACATTTTGTCCCCTTACCATTGAGTCATAAAACCCACAGAGTGCAGATTCCGAAACATGGGGGGTATCACAGCCCATAACAGCAGCATAGCCACAGGTCTTTAATCCATTCTCAAGACAATAAGCCATACGATCTCCGAGATCACCTGATACCTGGCTTTCCACCTCAAACCCATACTCGTTGCAAAGTTCCTGAAACAAGGGAAATCCGGGATCCGGAGATGCTGCCAAAACACGCCTGCCGGGCCAGCTCTGAGCTACCTTATGCATTGTGATTTTCAACATAGTCGTGGCCAGCTCAACGGACTGAAAAGGAGTCAAAAATGGCTGCATCCGGGTCTTGACATGACCTTCCACCGGCGCCTTCGCAAGCAGGTATAAGGGAATACGGACACTCATACTCTACCCAGGTTAATTTTGTCGTTCAATAGATTCATGGCAACGGCCAAAGCACTATCGCTCATCACCGTATATTCTGGCAAGCCTATCCGATGAAACGCCGATCCAGTAGAGAAACCGCAGCTTCCACATTAGCAAAATTGTTCTTGTAATACCCCGGTTCTGCCAACGCCTGGCTGATGTCAAAACCGGCTCATCAATCAACGAAGGAGGAGATACCGCTTTCAGCCGACGAGATATTTCAATATCTTCCATTAACGGTATCACCGGAAATCCGTTTACCCGATCAAATGCCACTCTTGATAAAAATATCGCCTGATCACCTGTCGCCAGCCTCCGAACTCTGGAACGCAGACCAATCATTGTTTCAATAATCCTGAACATGATGCCCGGGGCATCAAGTTGAACTCGAAACCGCCCCCATTGTCTGGACGGGCAAAGTGCATTTTTAACCAGCGCCGCGGCATTTTCAGGCAATCGGGTATCGCAATGCAGAAATAGCAATATCTCACCGTTAGACAGCCGTGCTCCCTGATTCATTTGCGCTGCCCGGCCCGGTGCAACGGCTTTCGCAAAACAGAACAAAGCTGATGAATGCGCTTCTAGTTGCTGACAAGTCCTCACGGAAGCGGTTTTGTCACTCGCATCCACAAGGACAACTTCACCCACTCCCACTAACGTTTCCAGATGAGAAACCAACCGTTCGAGATTCTCTCCTTCGTTATAAAGAGGAACAATGACGGATATCAATGCAAATACTGGATGCTAGTTTGGACAAATCATCAAATAGATACGGACTGCCAGATCTAGACCTGCCTGCCTTTCCTTGCCGCGATTCTCAGACGCAAGGCGTTCAACCGAATAAAGCCCGTTGCGTCGGCCTGATCATAGGCTCCCGCATCTTCTTCAAAAGTCACAATTTTTTCATCAAACAAGGAATCCGTAAGTGACTGACGGCCAAGTACATATACCCCTCCTTTATAGAGCTGTAATTTGACCTCACCATTTACCGAGGCCTGAGACGCGTCAATCATACCCTGTAGCATTTTGCGCTCGGGGCTATACCAGTATCCGTTATAAATTAGCTTGGCATAACGCGGCATTAGTTCGTCCTTAATATGCGCCACTTCACGATCCAGAGTAATTGACTCCATCGCCCGATGCGCTTTCAGCATGATAGTACCGCCCGGGGTTTCATAACAACCACGATTCTTCATCCCAACATATCGATTTTCAACAATATCTGCCCGACCGATCCCATGCCTGGATCCCAGCTCATTAAGTTTTGCCAAAATTCCTGCGGGGGTCATCTCTACACCATCAATGGAAAAAACATCGCCCCCTCTAAAGCCGAGACAAATTTCTTCGGGCTTATCCGGAGCGTCCATGGGTGAAACAGTCCAGCCCCAGGCTTCGGATTCGGGAACATTCCAGGGGTCTTCCAGCTCGCCGCCTTCATGAGAAATATGAAGCAGATTGGCGTCTATGGAATATGGAGAGCTTCCGTCTTTCTTTTTCTCAACTTCAATACCGTGCTTTTCCGCGTAGGACATCAGTTTTTCCCGGGAAGATAAATCCCATTCACGCCAGGGCGCTATAATTTGGATATCAGGATTTAGAGCATAAGCAGACAATTCGAACCGAACCTGGTCATTACCTTTTCCGGTTGCGCCATGAGATATCGCATCTGCACCGGTTTTTCTGGCTGCTTCAACCAGATACTTGGCAATCAGCGGCCGGGCAATAGAAGTACCCAGCAGATATTCGCCTTCATAGATTGCATTTGCGCGAAACATGGGGAAAACGAAATCCCGGGCGAATTCTTCGGTAAGATCTTCAATGAATATATCTTTGATGCCATATTTCTCTGCCTTCTTTCTGGCAGGCTCCAAATCTTCACCCTGACCGATATCGGCAGTGAATGTTACTACTTCGCAATTATATTCGTCTTGAAGCCATTTAAGGATAATGGAAGTATCGAGACCACCAGAATAGGCAAGCACTGCCTTTTTAATATCAGACATTGTATATTTCTACTTAAACAAGTTTTGGAAGGTAGGGGGATTTATTATATCATTGACTCAACACCATCGCGCTTAATTGACAAATTCTTCAATATCGATCATGCCCCGATTACGGGGCCTTTTAGTTTCCACTTATCTGCAGGTTTACGTTTATGCCAACCCGACACTTTTTGAGTCTCATGGATTTATCCACCAATGAATTTCGGGCTCTGATTGATCGTGCCATTGAACTGAAAGCTGAAACCCGTGCGGGCAAGATTTCCACCCTGATGCAAGGAAAGACAGCGGTTCTGGTATTTGAAAAATCATCCACACGAACCCGGGTTTCCTTTGAAACCGGAGTCGGACAATTTGGTGGGAAGTCCATATTTCTGGCACCTTCGGAGTCGCACCTGGGACGCGGCGAATCAATCGAAGACACCGCAAGAGTTTTATCAAGAATGGCAAACTTGATTATCATGCGAACCGGAGCCCATGAAAGGATCGAGACAATGGCAAAATTCGCTAGTGTACCGGTAATTAACGGACTATCAGACTTCAATCACCCGTGTCAGTTACTTGCCGACATTCAGGCTTACACCGAACACAGAGGAGATATAAGAGGCAAGACCGTCGCCTGGATCGGAGATGGAAATAACGTATGCCACTCATGGATGAACGCGGCTAGACAACTCGACTTCAAGCTAAATATCGCGACACCAGAAGATCACCAACCGGACACTATCTTAATCCAGCAATGTGCCGATTATATTTCCCTGACTACCGACCCGCGAGAAGCCGTGACTGAGTCAGTGTTAGTAGTAACAGATACCTGGTCAGGCATGGGATTTGAAAAAGAGAAAAAGCAGCGCGAAAGTATTTTCGGCAGTTACTGCGTAGATGAAAAACTGATGCAGGAGGCGGCGCCAGATGCATTGTTTATGCATTGCCTACCTGCTTATCGAGGCAGCGAAGTAACCTCCGGAGTGATAGACGGGCCTCAAAGTATTGTCTGGGATGAAGCGGAAAATCGATTGCACGCCCAAAAAGCACTGATGGAATTTCTGCTTTTGGAAGACGCCGGGAACTAGACGCGAAAATTGATCACCCGATGTTCAACAGGCACGGGTTGGTGACCTTAATTTACAACGTACTCCAGCATACCCAGCAAATAGACGTATCCAACAATGACGGAAAGCAGATTCCAATGGCCATTGTTACTTAACATGATTTTCCAGTTAAAAAACCAGAAGTCCTTATTCAGCCTCTTAAATCCCGGGAAGAATGGATTCACGTCCTGGCAGTATGCTCGATAAGGCTCTCCAAAAATTTTCTCCAGAACCGGTTCTTCGCGCTTAACCCGGTTAACCATGTAAAACCAGTAACAAATCGTATAAAGGACACAGGCGACCCAGCTTCCGGTGGCCACAATAAAGCCCAGTATCAGCAGGTATCGACCCAAATACATCGGGTTGCGGCACAACTGATAAGGGCCACGGATGGTGAGCACCGTTTCCTTTTCGATACAGGCGAAACACCAGACCTGGATGGCTTCACCAATCAGCGTCACTACGATTCCGGTTAATATCAGATCCGGGTTTAGCCACCAGGGCCAAACAGCCACCAGAGCCACAACAATGGGAATACGAAGTCTCAAAAAAAACTTTCGTAATCCGGGATGGTTAAAGATTTTGTGGAGTGGTTCGGTGATAGATGACGGCATATAAGTGTGGTTTCGGTGGATTAGACAGTTGTTAACCGGTTCTGGGCCAATACGTGAATGTTTTTAACAATGCACGCTCAACCGGGTTTCGGGTTTCGCGGATTCTACGATAGCGCCTGCGATACTTCAAAAATTTTTGCCACTGATTGACAATGCCTGAGTCCTCTCCTGCATAGGCAAAATAGTAACTTTCAAGCAGCGATTCCGGCATAAACAAACGCTCCAGGTCCTGAATTCTCAGATTCATGGTCATTTTCCCCGGAGCGATTTTACGAATTCGATTGATATCGAGAATCACGAATTGCTCACACAAATTATCACCACTGCCGTCCCAATCATCTGGTATGAGTATATTAGCACCGGAAAAATCCCGATGAACCAGATTTCTGTCATGGATTTGTCGAGCATATTTTCCACAAAATTCTGCAAACGTCGCCGCTTTTATAGAATGACCTGCAACATCCAGCAACGTATCCGCTTTCAGCTCACGAGTCAGAATTTCTCTTATCCTGCGATGCGGGCCCACCGTTTCCACAGCGATTAAACCCTGACCACCACCGGACTTGTATGGCAAGGCAATAAACACAGGTTGTGGAGTCTGAATTTTATTTTGATTTAACAACCAGACATTTTCCCAATGACGAACGGCTCTGGGGGCACCTAACTTCAGACGAAGGGAATTGTAAAAGGTACTCGACTGATAGCTTTTCAGTACAATGGTATTGTTTACCAACTGACCATCATGGGCTCCATCACCACCTGGATTAGGTTGGGAAGGCCACAATACTTCAGCTAGCCTGTTACGCTTATTCTTGTGCCACCTGACTACGTTAGCTTCTTCGAACAGGCGCGTGGGGTTCGACAGTATCGCGTCAACTTCAGGGGAGTCATATCGGTAGTTGATCCAGCCTTTCCAGTCACCGGCCTCAAAAGGCCGAAAACAATCCTGCCATTTCTTCGGAAGCATCGGAAGCGAATTCATAGCGACATTAAAACGAAAATATTCATGATCGCGGTGAAGTTTAACCCAGCCTCGCAAGTTTTAAGTAAACAAACGCTAAATAACCATGTTCAATAATTAGTCGCCGCTTCACTGATGATGCCTTTGCCGATCAATAGCGCCTTGAGCAATCGTCAAGCTCATGCTAGATTGACCTCGGCATTTCCAGCCCTTGACCCATCTATTTAAATTATCTCATGACAAAAATACTGGTTCTCTACTATAGTCGCCATGGATCTGTTTCTGAGCTGGCAAAAATTGCCAGCCATGGTGTGGAGCAAGTTGACAAGTGTCAGGCCATTCTGCGAACAGTTCCAGCAATATCGACGGTATGTGAAGCCACAGAATCAGATATCCCTGATTCTGGTGATGTTTACGCCACGGTGGAAGATCTGGAAAACTGCGATGGCTTGATACTCGGCAGCCCGACCAGATTCGGCAGCATTGCCTCTCCACTCAAGTATTTTTTCGACCAGACTGCACCGCAATGGCTCAATGGTGCTCTGAAGGACAAGCCGGCTGGCGTATTCACGTCATCGTCAAGCAGCCACGGTGGCCAGGAAAGCACTCTGCTTTCGATGATGCTGCCACTGATTCATCACGGCATGGTCATGGTAGGCATACCCTTTCACAATTCACCTCTTGGCGCCACTGACACAGGGGGAACCCCTTACGGCGCAAGCCACGTCGCCGGAGCGGACAATGATCAGCCAATATCTCGAGATGAACGCGTTCTAGCGGGGATTCTCGGACGTCGAGTCGGTAACTGTGCGGCGGCCTTAAAACATACGACACTCTAGAGATCATTTAGAGATCATTTAGAGATCATAATCCGACTATAGGTGGGTGTCGCTAACAGATCTATTGTTTGCCTGTCTAGATAAAATCGTTGATTCACTAGTTACTGAATCAACGATTTTATAAAAGGTATCGTAATCTTTCTATGACTTCGCAGTGACGCATTATCGAGTCGGTCAAGAAGCGCAAAGAGTGACCGTGTATCCCGACTGTAATGAGACAGAATAAAAGCCATAACGTTGTTATCAAGACGAAATCCCCGATTTTCAGCACGCTGCTGTAAGGCAACATATTTCTCAGCATCATTCAGTTCCGAAATCTGGTAAATACCACCAATAGACAACCTTGACTCCAGGTCTTTCAGAGACAGACTTAGTTCTTTCAATGGTTTAGACGAACTGACCAAAACAGCCCCACCCTGGCCGATTACTCGCTCATAGACAGCAAATAGCCCTTGTTGAAGAGATGCTGAATCGGCGACGCAATCCAGACCATCGATACAAACCAGCGTTTCCGGTACCAGAACATCCAAATCGAACAACGAATCACCCGCCGTTAAATGCGACTGCTGCATGTTCAGATAAACACCGTTTCTCCCGCATTTTCGGGCCGCGACGCAACATGCATTTAACAAATGTGTCTTTCCAAAACCCCGACCGCCCCACAAAAATAATACGTTGCTGGCGCGCAAACCCCTGACAAGTATATCCAGCTCCCCAAGCAAAATATCATTTCCCTTACCTGCGAAATTCTGCAGCGTAACTTCGTCAGCGGCGCTAACAGGGAGAACAGTTTGCCCGCTCATGACTTTTTCTGATCGTTGAATTCCTGGCGAATTCCCCATAACCAAACATACTGTAAACCACTGACAATGGTGGTCAAAAGCACGCCAAAAACCAGCAAGCCGGATATTGGAGCAATAGCCTCCAGACCGGACTTTTCCAGCAGGACTGATACCATCAACGATATCTGGATCACTGTATTTATCTTGCTTGAATAGGTCGGCTTCATGGGCACATCATTGCCCATCATCACCAGAATCAGGTATCCAACAACAATCACTAGATCCCGAAACATCACCAGAATCAGAAGCCAAAATGGAATATCACCCAATATAGCCAACATAATGTAAGCTGACCCAATCAGCAGTTTATCGGCAATAGGGTCAAGAATCGCTCCCAAACCAGACTGGCAGTGGAATCGCTTGGCAATATATCCATCAAGGCCGTCTGTAATCCCCGCCACCACAAAAAGCACTAGCGCCAGCTCATAATTTCCTTCATGCAACAACACGACCAGGATCGGACATGCCACAATGCGCATCAACGTCAGCAGGTTGGGAATCTGAGATAGCAACAAGTTTTTTTAGCGGGTAAATAATCTTGATTTGATGAAACGCAGAACGTTATTAACGTCAGCCCTGAACTTAAATAATACTACAAAACAAATACGCGATGCTAAGAGCAACGCACTGGCCGTCCGTATTCTAATTGTGACTCGGGCTTCCCATCAAGAGCCCTGATATCATAGGATTTATATTAAGTTCAGGCTCGTTCAGGCATAATCAGCACATCGTCAAATCCACACATATACATGGCAACAAACCAACACAATTCGCAGTCCTTAAGTTACAGGGACAGTGGGGTCAATATTGATGCCGGCAATGACCTTGTTAACCGAATAAAGCCTGCGGTCAAGAGCACCTTTCGCCCCGGAGTGCTTCA
>JAIBDK010000473.1 GCA_024679435.1 Gammaproteobacteria bacterium
AATATCTTTAAGAGCAGTAAAATCCCCGAATTTTTTAGTGAGATCGTCTATCCTAAGATAAGGGGCGCCGGAACTGGACCGGGTGATGGCATTATTCATAATTATTAATACCCACTATTTTGGTTATTATAAGTTGACCGTTATTTTAATAATATCTAACCCAATCATTTTAGAATTCGACCTAACAATTCCACTCAAAACGAGAGCCATAAAAAACCCGACACCAGAACCGGAGGTGCCGGGTTAGATATGAATTAAAACATTATCTAAGTTAAATGCGTTTAATTAACTTTTTGGTTCTGATTTCGAATCGTATCGGCTCTGCCATTCACTCAGAATGCGCTTTCTATTTTGTGCAGCCCATTCAAAATCGTTATCAATCATCGCCTCTGGAATATTTTCCGGGAAATGCTCAACGGGCTTGGCAAGCGCTTGCTTTCCAATGACAGCATAACCTTCGTTGTACATCATGTTGGCATTATCAGTGATAGACCAGTCAACCAGCGTCTTAGCCGCCTCCATTTTGTCCGTACCTTTTACGATAGCGGTCGCTTCCATGTCCCAGCCAATTCCTTCAGAAGGAATGATAATTTCAAGTGGCGCGCCCTTAGCTTTGGACTTGGCACCCCGGAATGCGAAAGAAACACCAATAGCAACTTCACCTGAAGCAGCCTGTTTACAGGGCTTGGAACCTGAGTGTGTGTAGTGATGGATGTTCTGGTGGAGACCATCCATAAACGCCCAACCTTCTTCTTCACCAAAGATCTGCAGCCAGCTGGATACGTCGAGGAAACCGGTTCCCGATGAATTCGGATTCGGCATGGCAATGTGATCCTTGTAGACAGGATTAGTTAGATCTTTCCATGAACTCGGCATAGGAAGATTGTTCGCTTCAGCTTCTACCGTATTAACACATACGGCAGCAACCCAGGCATCCATCCCCACCCAGGACGGCGGGCTTGCTTTATCTGAAAACTTATCATCAAGCCCATCAAGGCCTGCAGGCGCATAAGCTTCCAGCATACCTTCACCTTTCATTAACAAAAGACTGGTTGCAGCCAGTCCCCAGATAACGTCAGCCTGAGGGTTTTCTTTTTCCGCCAGCAGTTTGGCCGTTACGATACCCGTTGAGTCCCTTACCCAGTTAATAGTGATATCGGGATGCTCGGCGTTGAATCGCTCCGCATACTTCTTCAGATCTTCTGCTTCAACCGCGGTGTAGACGGTTAACTCAGTAGCTGCTATGGCGGTAGCCGAAACCAGCCAGGTAGCTGCAGCGGCGACTACGCCCAGACGTTTTTGTGCAAATTTCATTTCGTTCTCCTAATGGATAAATCTTATTAATAAATTATTTGGCAATTCTTTTGTTGAATTTTTCCGGGTTACTTCCGGATTTTTACATCGGTATTTTCAGAACCTGAAGATTGTTTTAACAAAAAACCGTTAAACAACTATTCCAGTTATTACAGTTTGAAAACACTTTTACGACGACAATTTAAAATAATTAACTTCGCATACAGGCAAATATACACAATACCAATGGTTCGTGCAGTCCGGATTGACCCTAAATACGGTTCAAGCAATGGATATTTCCTATATAACGCATATAAAAAGCATATATTCGAGGTTTTATCGAAGGTTTAAGCAAGCTACCGTCGCCAAAAATCCCAGATCAAAGCAAGAAAGTCATAAGTGCATGACGGGTATCCGGCGTAACAAGAGATGAATCCATCGCCAGTGCCTCATCCACCGACAGAAACCAGACATTGGCCACCTCTTCCGCCTGCAATTCAAACGGGCCATCGCAAAGACAGGTATAGACCAT
>JAIBDK010000415.1 GCA_024679435.1 Gammaproteobacteria bacterium
GGTCTGAACCAGTCAACATGGGCCCGAAAATAAATACCCCGGGTGTGCACGAGTACTCTTCATTCGTTTCGCGCGATGGCAAGTACCTTTTCTTCATGTCGACACGCACGCCGGCAGATGAAGCACCTGAAGTCGGTGCTTATTCACTCGAACACCTGAATCGGATACACAACAGCCCGGAAAACGGCAATTCGGATATTTACTGGATTGATGCCGGGATAATAGAAGAGCTTCGCCCCGGGGGCTTCTAATTCTGGTCATCAAGGGGAGCCCTATGGAAATTGGCACCCGCCGGCTCAGAATTTGTTAAGGACCAGGAGCACAGCGGCGGCGGCGGCAATAGCACCCCCCATGATAGCCAGTGGCACAACGTAGGCCTGATACTTCCAGTTGGGTTGCTTACAGGAAGGACATCGACTGCCAAGGAAGGTATGGGGGTACAAATGCTGACAGTTACTGCACGGTCTTGTTATTGATGCGAACATGCAGTTATTTTAATCTATCGACAAATTCCTGCAACTGATCTACATCAACATGCATTTACTGATTGGTGGCGGGTTCATAGATGAATTTAGATCCTTGGAATTTTAAGAGATATTATCAATGAATCTTCTAAGCTGAAGGATTGACCCAAAGCACACAATCAATCCGGCAATAGCGGTGGACTGAAATGATTAAAAACCTGGTTATCAATACATTGAGTATTTTTGCTGTGAGTTACATTCTCACGGGCATTGAAATCGACACCCTCACAACGGCCCTGATTGTTGCAGTCATCATGGCGGTTCTTAATGTCACACTTAAACCCTTGCTCGTTATTATCACCATCCCCTTGACGATCATCACGTTCGGCCTATTCCTTCTGGTTGTGAATGTGCTGGTGCTTTACGCTGCTGACTACCTGATAGATGGTTTGCACATAGCCGGTTTTTGGTGGGCCCTGGCATTCTCGCTGCTGGTCTCCCTGGTAAACAGCATTCTTATGGGCTCGGAAAAAAGCTGAGACCCACCCGGTTACGCTTAAGGGTTTTCAGAAGGGAACAGCCCTACCAGGGAAATACAGGCAGTTGCAGAGCCCCCTACACAAACGACTTGTCAGATACTGCTAAGCCGCTAGTCAAAGCTCCACATTTTGCGTGGAGTTTTTTTCTGGTTGTGGATGTCACCTCCAGCCACGCGATCCCAAAAGCGGCCACCGACTTTTTGTTCCGCGTCATAGGTTACGACCAGGTAATCCTCTAAATTGCCGGTGAGCTTTTTGTTTTGCATCTCAAAAGTCCAGAGTTTGAGACGACCACGATTATCTTCCGCCAACACACTTTTCACAAAAGCATGGGGTACCGGCACATCAATGCCGTATCTCTCTGCATCATTCCCGATGGTTTCTATTTTCTGGTCAAAATAGAAGACTGGAGCGGTCAGCACAAAGGTTTCAAGGATGTTCTTCTGGTCATTCAGTTTGCGTATCGCCATTTCAAGGTCACGCCACATACGCCGATTAAGATCAGGCTTTTGCGGTGACATGTTTGATAGCAGGAAAGTTTCACTGTTTTGGATT
Organism: Gammaproteobacteria bacterium; assembly: GCA_024679435.1. GTDB lineage: Bacteria > Pseudomonadota > Gammaproteobacteria > Arenicellales > Poriferihabitantaceae > JAIBDK01. Next base: position 1,559 of record JAIBDK010000415.1, read on the forward strand.
TCCAACTCATCATGATTCGCACTGGCGACGAGGTGACCTCGGTCATAACCACTGCCTACATAGGCTTTCAGACCTGCACGAAATCTGCGTGGAATGCGAATATCTGCACGGAAATTATCCAATCGCTCGACGTCCCACTCAAAATGTGAATTTGGATCAATAATCTCCAATACCCATTTTGCCTGCCTGAAATACCATGAATAGCCAATGGTAAAATACCGGCCTGTCAATATCTCGTCGCACACAGGTGCACCGTAACGAAGTTCACGTTGTATCTGAAATGGATTACTCATAATGAAACTCCTCAGCTAGCAGTTTAAAAAGAAGTATTGCCTGATGAAATAGTGCTGAATCAGGGACAAGCCCCACAATCCGCATTATCCTGACAATCCGGACCAACAGTTCGCGGTTTCAATACGAATTTCAAGAGCGGATTCGAAACGTTTTCCTTGTTTTCCTGGCTATTTATGGTTGGGTTATCGTTGTTGAAACCGCTTCCGCACATCAGTGTGCCGGTATTTGCGGTAGTCATATTGGCGTCTGAGGCGATCCAGGGGTGATGCAGACCCAACACGTGACCCAATTCGTGCGCCAGGTGAGTGAAATCCACACCATTCCGTTCATTGGCGTCACTGGTGATAATCTTGGAGCCGGCGGTACCGCCACCCCAGGCCGCACCCCCACCGTGTGCGTCCTCGGGATCGAAGTCGTGAACAAAATATATCTCGATGCAATCATCATCATCAACTTCAGCCAGCAGGTCTTCTTCCTCTGTGCCCGCGTCGGAAGTCACCCAGTAACTGCTTTTGTAAATGGTTTTCCAATCACGGTAATTGAATACCACATCGGCCTTATTCCATTGAGTAGCCGCCCCGGGTTGTCCGAATGCCAGACCAGAACCGGTAGTCAGAAAACTTATGCTTCGCCATTTCCAACGATTGGTCAAATTTGCCAGCTTGCCAATATTCACCGGCTGCACACATAGTTGTTTGGCCGCCTCAAAAAGGTACCA
>JAIBDK010000333.1 GCA_024679435.1 Gammaproteobacteria bacterium
AAAAGCACTCGCTGCCCTGCCCGTTGCCAAACCCATGCGTTGGGCTTCCAATGACTTCAGTTTTATCCGGCCGGTGCATTGGTTGGTAGCCATGCATGGTTCAAAAGTTGTTAACGGCACTATGTTCGGGCTTGAGGCCGGCAATTTTACACGTGGCCACAGAATTCATAGTCCAGGTCCACATGAAATTAGTACTGCCAATGATTACGAGGGGGTTCTGGAGTCAGCAAATGTAATCGCTGACCAGGACAAGCGCCGTGAAATGATTCAACAACAGGCCATTGATTTAGCTCAGGCCGCTGGCGGAACAGCTGTAATCAATGCCGACTTGCTTGAGGAGGTTACTTGTCTCGTTGAATGGCCACGTTCGATTTGCGGGAGTTTTGACGAAGAGTTTCTCGAAGTTCCAGCCGAGGCATTAATCGCCAGCATGCAGGACCATCAGAAATTTTTCCCACTTGTTAACAACGAAGATGGTTCACTGCTGGCAATGTTTATCGCAGTTGCCAATCTTGATTCGCAGGATTTTGACGCCGTGCGCGCAGGCTTTGAACGGGTGATAAGACCGAGACTCGCTGATGCCCGTTTTTTCTGGGACCAGGATAATAAATCACCTATTGAAGCTTGGCTACCACGGCTCGATAATATTGTGTTTCAAAAGCAATTAGGCTCTGTTAAAGACAAATCAGAGCGTATTGCTATAATTTCGAAGAAATTAGCGGAAGATACAAACTTAGATGTTTCTGCGGCCGGGCGCGCTGCTTTGCTATGTAAATGCGACCTTGTCAGCCAGATGGTTGGTGAATTTCCTGAGTTACAGGGTGTAATGGGGCGTTATTACGCTCAACAAAATGGTGAACCGGAAGAAGTGTGCAATGCAATTGGTGATCACTATCTTCCCGCTTTTTCCGGTGATTCTATACCCTCCAGTTCTACTGGAAAGATTGTTTCTCTTTCGGATCGACTTGATACCCTGACCGGTATTTTTGCAACCGGGCAAAAACCCTCTGGAAACAAGGATCCATTCGCATTGCGGCGGGCGGCCCTTGGCCTCATTCGCATATTGCTGGATGGAGAGTTGGATGTTGAGCTGGATAGAGCCCTGGCAATCGCCGCAATTGCAGTTCAGGAGCAATTAGCAGTCTCACCTGAGGTTCTGTTGGAGTTGCGGCAGTTTATTCTTGAGCGTTTCAAAAACTATTTACGTGACCAGGGTTACGATACCGGACTGGTAAACGCAGTCCTGGATGCACCGCTCAGCACCCTTCCAGACCTGGTGAACAGGCTTGATGCACTGCGTCAATTCATGGAGTTGGAAGATGCGACAAAATTGGTGGCAGCGAACAAGAGAATTGGTAACATTCTGCGTAAATCCGGCACTGAATCCAAAAGCACGATTAAAGAAGATATGTTGATTATTGAGGAAGAACGCATACTTTTCAATGAAATTAACAACATTTCAAGTGATCTGAATGATCTATATGAAAGTGCAGATTATCCGGCTGCCCTGACAACGCTTTCCGGACTGTCAGCAAGTATCGAAGCGTTTTTTGACAAGGTAATGGTCATGGATGAGGATCAGGATGTTCGCACGAACCGATTGAGTCTGCTGGCCTCGCTCAAAGGTTTGTTTGACCGGGTCGCCAACCTTGCGCTGATTGGATAGTGTTGGTCAATCGGTCCGGTTTTAAAACCGGACCGATTATTCATATACCCGCATTAAATATCCAGGTTTGTCACCTGCAAAGCATTATTTTCGATAAATTCGCGTCTTGGCTCAACTTCATCACCCATTAGCGTGGTGAAAATTTCATCTGCCGCAACTGCATCCTCGATGGTTACTTTGAGCAATCGACGTGTTTCAGGGTTCACTGTTGTATCCCAAAGTTGTTCCGGGTTCATTTCACCAAGACCTTTAAAACGCTGGAACGTACGGCCCTTGCGGCTTTCAGCCATTAGCCAGTCGTGTGCCTGGGCGAAGCTATCTATGGCCTTTTCAGCATTACCGCGACGCACAACGGCACCGGACTGAATCAGGTTGTACAAGGTTTTAGCCAGTCTTCCATTCAATCTGTATTCGGGTGAACGGAAAAAGTCCTTTCTTAATGGTGTGGTATCAATCACGCCATAGGTGGTTTTATTTAAAAACAGCTCCAATCCCTCTTCACCCTTTTCGGCTCGCATGTCATAGCTCACGCTGGGTGGTGTATTACTGTTCATACTCTCAATAACGCCATCACACCACTGTTGTGCTTCTTTCACACTCCAGTCAAGAGAAAATTCTTTATTATCAATAAGTTGATCCAAGAATAAAGGATCGTATCGGTTAGCAATTCGTGCGTTAGCGACCTGTACTGCCATATAGTCCCTTAGCAAACCCTCCAGGCCCGGTCCGGATAAGGGTGGCGCATCCGGATCAAATACCAGGGATGCGTTATCCATTGCGCGCGCCAGCATGTAGTCATTCATTTCAGCATCATCTTTCAGATACTGTTCCTGTTTGCCCTGCTTTATTTTGTACAGGGGCGGCTGGCCAATGTATATGTGTCCCCGTTCGATCAATTCCGGCATTTGACGGTAGAAAAACGTCAATAACAATGTACGGATATGTGATCCGTCAACATCAGCATCCGTCATAATAATAATGGTGTGGTATCTCAGTTTTTCGATATCAAATTCGTCCCTGCCGATACCGCAACCCAATGCTGTGATCAGTGTTCCAACCTCTGCCGATGAAAGCATTTTGTCAAAACGGGCCTTCTCAACATTCAGAATTTTACCCTTAAGTGGCAGAATTGCTTGAGTTTTTCTATTTCTACCCTGCTTGGCAGAACCACCAGCTGAATCACCCTCTACTATGAACAGCTCTGATAGGGCCGGATCTTTCTCCTGGCAATCTGCCAACTTACCTGGCAGGCCAGCGATATCCAAAACACCTTTTCGGCGGGTCATATCACGAGCTTTACGGGCCGCCTCACGCGCACGTGCAGCATCAACCGCTTTCATCGTGATTATTTTGGCCTCAACAGGGTTTTCCAGCAGAAAATCCCTCAAATGCGACGCCACCAGGGACTCAACCACTGGTTTGATCTCGGAAGACACAAGTTTATCTTTAGTCTGTGAGGAAAATTTGGGATCCGGGGCTTTTACCGACAATACAGCGACCAGGCCTTCGCGGGCATCATCACCGGTCATTGAAACCTTGCTTTTCTTGGCCAGCCCTGATTCTTCTATGTACTGGTTCATTGTGCGTGTCAGTGCAGCTCTGAAGCCTGCTAAATGCGCACCACCATCCCGCTGTGGAATATTGTTGGTAAAGCAAAAAACACTTTCCTGGTAGGCATCGGTCCACTGCAGAGCAACCTCTACCACGATGTCGTTGGCTTCACCCTGGAAGTGCATAACTGTTTGATGTAGAGCTGTTTTTTTGCGGGCCAGGTGCTCCACAAATGAACTGATACCGCCTTCGTATTCAAAAATATCCTCCTTTCCGGATATTTCATCTTTCAGC
>JAIBDK010000463.1 GCA_024679435.1 Gammaproteobacteria bacterium
CACCAGGGCACTTGCATAATAGACACCCTGGAAACAGGTTTGTGAGCTACCATTCGCTTTAAACTAGCTATGGTTGAATCACATAATGACTATTGCACCTGACGGCATAATTGCTAGTGAAAACAGTCTCAGCGTCTTTGAATTCACAGCGGCTGGTGATCAAGGCGAAAAATAAACCAGGCAGGTGAAGCGGTTAATGGATGCAAGCGAAACTCATGATGTTTCAAATCACTTTAAAAGTCCGTCAATGAGTCATTGCTGCAGATGACTGATTTTAACAATGAAGGCTGAGTGGTTGACCAACCTGTAGTAAACTGCCCTGCCAAGTCTTAGCGCAACCACTGATGCATGAACATGAATTGAAAGGTGAGATCGCCAGCATGCTTGATCAACAGATTCAGTGTGTTTTGGCGACTTTAGAGGGAAAGCAGCCGTGCCAGCACATAATGGCATTCGCCTATGCTGAGGATTTATCGCGGATTTATCTGGCAACTTATATGGATACCAGGAAATACAGAAATATGTTGGGTAGCCCTCAAGTTAGCATTCTATGGGACAACCGCAGTGGCAGAGATGAAGACCATGTAGATGGCCTGTCGCTGATTGCACGCGGTAGCGCCAGACTTTTATCCGGGGATTCGCAAATGGACCTACGTGAATTATTGTTGGAAAGAAATCCGGCTTTGGGATTATTGCTCGACGATGAGAGCTCGCGACTTTTTGAGGTCAGGATTGATGACTATCAATGGACCCGAGGCTACCGGGAAGTGTTTTACTATTCAACTGCGAAAAATCGAGATACCGATTTATAGTATTAGGGTTCACTGCAAACTTCCACCGCTGCCGTTAAACGCGACAGGTTGAAATAAATCTATCTTATTGTCTATTGCAAGGCGATTAATTAAGCAATTAATTCAATCGTTTTTTGGTGGCAATTTATATCACCTGCTGCCAGTATTCCGCCTGACCAATCCAGAGATACTTCATCACCATCCCAGTTAGTAAGAATACCCCCGGCGCCGTCAATGACCGCCGCACAAGCAAAAAAGTCGAATGGCTCGAAGCTGGCGTCTATCGCAATGTTTGTGCGACCAGACGCTAATAGTCCATATGAAAAACACGAACCACCATACTGAATATAAGGGGCAACGGACTGCAATCGCATAAAGCGCTCATGTTCGTCTTTGGACATAAAATCGGGATTACTGCATGTCACAAAGGCCGAGTCAGGCCCCATACATGCGTTTGTGGTGACAGGGTGGCCATTCCTCTTCGCAAACGAACCAGAAACGCCCGTCCAGCGGTCTGATGTGGCGGGGTGATCGATGAGACCAATGAAAGGCTTGCCTCTCCATGCCAGAGATATCAGGGTGCCAAAGACAGGTATTCCTGCAATAAACTGTGCTGTCCCATCAATAGGATCGAGTACCCAGACGAATTCAGCATTGATATTTTTATCTCCAAATTCTTCACCATATATACCGTGATCAGGATACTCTGATTCGATCATCTCACGAAGTCTGGTTTCAATTAATTTGTCTGTATCGGTTACAAACGATGCGTCTCTTTTAAATTCTACGTTTGGAACTGATCGTGAAGCGTCGAGTAGAATTTTTCCGGTGATATCTGACATGCCCTCGGCAAATTCGAGAAAATGATGATGATCGGGATAATCCGTGTTTGTATTTGTGGTTGTCCTGCTCATATCAATGCTATCGTCTTTTTTCTAGATGTTAATGTGTCAAAATCTGGTTGAGAAACTGTTTGGTTCGATCGTTCTGCGGGTTGTCAAAGAATTCAATGGGCTCTCCCTGTTCTACGATTTCCCCGGCATCCATGAAAATAATCCGATCCGCCACTGATCTTGCAAATCCCATTTCGTGGGTTACACAGATCATTGTCATACCGTCTTTAGCGAGGTC
>JAIBDK010000025.1 GCA_024679435.1 Gammaproteobacteria bacterium
GGGAGTACCGGCCTCAAACTTATGTGGCAATGTGTTGTAAGTGGTTTTCTCGAAAGTAACCTTCTCAATCATGTCACCGCCACCCTGATACGGCGGCATTTGATTCAGCATGTCTTCTTTACCGTACAGAATACCCACCCCGGTCGGACCAAACAGCTTATGACCGGAAAACGCATAGAAATCAACATCCAGTGCCTGAACATCCACATGCATGTGAGGAACCGCTTGTGCACCGTCCAAAAGCACCGGAATATTTTCTGCGTGAGCAAGTTCTATAATTTTTTCCACCGGATTGACAGTACCCAGTGTATTGGAAACGTGCACAATGGCAACCAGTCTGGTTTTTTCGTTCAACAGACTTTCATAGGCGACCATATCAAGTTCTCCGGCTTCGTTAACCGGGACAACTTTGACCATTGCACCTCTTTCTTCACAGATCATTTGCCAGGGAACAATATTGGAATGATGTTCCATGGCGGAGATAACTATTTCATCACCGGAGTTCAGAAACTTTCTGCCAAATGATGAAGCGACCAGGTTGATGCTATCCGTAGTCCCTTTGGTGAATAGCACCTCGTGGGAATGCCTTGCATTGATAAATCGACGAACAGTCTCCCGGGCATTTTCATAAGCCTCAGTAGCTTCCTGACTCAGATGGTGAACTCCGCGATGGATATTAGAGTGTTGCTCGCTGTAGTATTGTGAAATTCGATCTATGACCGACTTCGGTTTCTGGGCGGACGCGCCGCTATCCAGATAAACCAGAGGCTGGCCGTTCACTTCTCTTGACAGAATCGGGAATTCTGCCCGAACTTCTTCAACATCAAATGGTTTTTTTGAAGTCGGGGTTGTCGATGTATTTTCAATCACGTGTTCAGTGCTTCACTTTGGAATTCAGAATCAGGAACCCGATGCGACCGGATTAACCGCTACGGGACATAATATGGAATGTTTACCGGCTTTTTCAACCATTTATTGAATATGGTAATTCTAGCGTACCGAAATAGATTAAAACGCAAAGTCGTGATTGATTATATGATCACCTATTATCGTCTGAACAGGGAATTCATTAACCAAAACCCGTATAATCTGCCCGGGTTGGTTAACCCACCGACTTCATTTCCATAACCGTTCGGAACAACCTCTCATGACATCAAAAAAGCGGGTTTTGTTTATCAGCCCCCAGCCTTTTTTTGAATGGCGAGGCAGCCCTATCAGAGTCAAGTTCAATCTTATAGCGCTGGAAAAACTCGGCTATGAGCTCGATTTTCTGACCTTGCCCATCGGCAAGGACGAGCCGGCGATATCCTCACGGGTGATTCGGGCCTGGAACCTTTTCGGATCTACCCGGATTGCTATCGGCCCTTCGTTACTGAAACTATGGTTCGATTTCATACTTCTAATTCAGGCCATTGGGCTGGTTTTACGCAACCGTTATGATGTGCTTCACGGCACCGAGGAGACCGGTTTTCTTTGCTATCTTCTTTCATTCATTTGCCGGGCCCGCTGTATTTATGAAAAGCATTCCGATTCGGATTCGTATACGGGCACCGGCATCAAAAAGCTGATCCTGGGCGTTTATAACGGCGTCGAAAGACTCACCATTAGACGTGCTGACATGGTAATTTGTACCGGCCCGGGTCTCGAACAACAAGCCAGAGAATCCTCGCCAAACGGCAATATCGTATGCATCCCGGACATACCATCATCACTGGTTGAACCCACCGCTGAGCAGATTAAGAATACCCGAGCCTTTCTGGCAAGCGATGAAGGGCAGATTATCGCCACTTATGTCGGCTCATTCGCCGAATACCAGGGCGTTGACATCATATTTAACGCTATCCCCACCGTGGTCGCAAAAGACCCTAACATCAAATTTGTCATCATCGGTGGTAACGATGAAGACATCGCTAAATACCGAAAAATGCTGGAATCCAAAGGCGTAAAGGATAACGTGACATTTGTCGGCATGATAAATCCGGATATTCTCCCAGCTTATCTGGCCGCTTCAGATATTCTGCTTGCCCCGAGAAAAAGCGGTATTAATTCACCGCTGAAGATTCTGGATTATTTTAAGGCCGGGGCGGCGATTGTTGCCACCGATACGGTTGCTAATCAGCGCCTGCTAAATAGCAACAATTCTGTCCTCTGCGAGTTTTCGGCCAGCGGCTTTGCCCGAGCGATTTGTGAACTGGGTAATGACCACATCATGCGAACAACACTTTCCGGCAATGCACACCAGCTTTATAAAAGCACATATAATTTTGAGAAATTCACAAATCAACTTGAGCGAGCCTATCAATCCATTGTCTAAATGCAGCCCCAATTTCCAGCTCCTGTAAAATATGCCCATGAAATACATAATCGACACCCACCTGCATATTTACCCTTTTTATTCGATCAGCAGCGCACTTGATTCGTTGATCAATAATCTCCAAACCGCAGATTCCCAATCAATCAAGGTCGGTTGTCTCACAGAAAGACATGACTGTGATGTTTTCAATCAGCTGGCTCACGCACCCCCTGCAGATGTGAGCGATGCTTTTTCCATTACCAGCGCAGGTAATTGTCTACATATTACAAACAAAGAGACCGGGGGCAACGTTTACCTTTTGCCGGGCCAACAGATAATCACATCGGAAAACCTTGAAATTCTGTCTCTCAATTGTCCAGAGCGGATCAAAGAGGGAGACAGTGCATCACAGACCATCAAAAGTGTCCTTGCCCTGGGAGGCATCCCGGTAATTGCGTTTGGGTTTGGAAAGTGGCTGGGTAAACGCGGCGCAATCGTCGAAAACCTGATACAGGAGTTTGGCCCAGAGCAAATTGCGATGGGAGACACGACAATGAGACCTTACGGATGGCCGACACCGAGAGCATTCCGTAAAGCCGGCGAAAAAGGGTTAAAAATACTGTGCGGATCGGACCCTTTACCCTTCAAGGGTGAAGAATCACGGCCCGGCACGTATGCAACCCTTATGAACCTTAAAGAGACCCACCCCGTTGAAGCCATATCTGGTATTCTGTGCACAAATACCACACAAGATTCCTTTGGCAAAAGAAATAACCTGATTGAAGTCGCTGTGAGAATGCAGAATCATCGCAAGGCGGGTAAAATAGAGGGTCGCTAACCGGCTACGCATAAAACAGCTATTAGACTCCCTATCTCTTTCGCCGACAATTTTCCTAAAACAATTACGTAAAATATTATGAGTCTCTCTCTGGATAATTTCACCGGTAAAACGGTATTAATAACAGGTGCCACCGGGTTTACCGGTCGTGTTGTAACGGAGAAGTTGGTCAAACATGGCGCCAAGGTGCGGGCTATCGCCCGTCCCAGCTCCCAGCTTGGGGATCTGGACAACCTCAATATTGAATGGTTTCGGGGCGAAGTTTACGACCCGCAAACCGTTAAAAAAGCCTGTGAAGGCGTACAGTATATTTTCAACCTTGCTGCCGCATTCCGGGAAGAAAAGGAAAATGACGACGCTTATCGGAAAGTTCACCTCACGGCGACCCAGTTACTGGCTTATGAAGTTGAAAACAACAGCCAGTTTGAATGTTTTGTTCATATCTCCACGGTGGGGGTGCACGGGCATATCGAAGTTGAGCGCGCTGATGAGAATTATCGTTTCGCACCGGGTGACGGGTACCAGCGTACCAAGCTTGAAGGCGAACAGTGGATAAAACAATATGCAACTGAGAAAAACATTCCGTTTTCAATCATTAGACCTGCGCCTATTTTTGGGCCCGGTGATTTGCGGTTACTCAAACTGTTCCGGATGATTAATAAGGGTTATCTGCTAATCCTGGGTAAGGGGAAATGCATCTATCACCTGGTTCATGTCGATGATCTCAGTAATATGATCTTATTGGCCGGTATTACACCCGCAGCGCGCTCCGAAATAATGATTGGTGCCGGAGACGATCCGATTTCCCTTATTGATATGGGGCATATAATTGCGGCTAAGATCGGCCTGAAAAAACTCAGGGTCATTCGACTGCCATTGTTTCCTTTTTATCTGGCATCAGATATCTGTAAATTTATCTGCACTCCGTTGGGCATCCAGCCACCGATTTATCGGCGACGGGTGGATTTTTATACCAAAGACAGAAAATTTACCAACGCCAGGGTAAAACGCCTCCTTGATTACACCTGTAACTATGATAATGACAAAGGAATTGAAGACACGGCGAACTGGTACAAAAGCAAAAACCTGCTAGGATAACTATCCGCATCAACGTCTAAACAGGACCGGTTTCCTTGTTGCCGTTTTTTTATGAACGTCACCCATCAACGCACCGCGCTGCCGAGTGAATAGCGCCGAACTGATCGCTGAATTACTACGGATAATTCTTCTTTCAGACCCTGCAGAGAAATGCAGTGCTACACAGACTCTCCATCATTCAGTTTCAGAACTCGGTTCGCTTTCACGCAAGCCCTCACCCCAAACACCACCAAAAAAATCGCTTGATACGGCGATAGCGATAACCGAAGCAGGATTGCCTGATCAACTTAACCTGGTTCCACCTCGGCAGTTAAAGAAACGCAGCATCCAGCAACAACAGGGCCGAAATGTTCTGATGCATGCTATTGCCCACATTGAATTTAACGCTATCAATCTTGCGCTGGATGCCGCCTATCGGTTTCGTAACCAACCAGATGAATATTATTCCGACTGGATCGGTGTGGCGGCGGATGAAGCCAGGCACTTTTTACTCATTCAGGGCTACCTGAACCAGCACAACTGTGATTATGGAGATTACCCGGCCCATAACGGCCTGTGGGACATGGCGGTAAGAACGCAGCATGACGTCATTGCCAGAATGGCACTGGTACCCCGAGTGATGGAGGCGCGGGGCCTGGATGTTACCCCGCAAATTATTGAAAGACTTGCCCGGGTTGAAGATCATGATGCCGTGGAAATTCTCCAGACTATCTACAACGACGAGATCGAGCATGTAAAAATCGGGTCCAGATGGTTTTACTACCAGTGTGAACAAAACGATCGTGACCCCAAAACAACATTTCTTGAAATGATCGATCTGCATTTGCATGGAGAACTAAAGGGGCCATTTAATTTTGAAGCCCGACTATTAGCCGGCTTCAACGATCAGGAACTGGACTACCTTCAAAATTTCTAAAAGACCTCTGATTGAAGTCAAAACAGGCACTATTGTCGACTTCGGGATTATGACTCGCACCCCCATATTTTGGTTGATTTAGCATGTCACTGTTTGTTCTACTTGAGTGCCAGATAACATTCGGATTTAACAGTGAGCGGGAGAACGTGAATCTCATGGACAAAACCCCCAGAAGTGGCGGCGAAGTGCTGATCGACGGGCTGATATGCCTGGGTGCGACAAGGTTGTTTTGTGTTCCCGGAGAAAGCTATCTGGCGGCTCTCGACGCGTTACATGATCGGTCAGAAAAGATAGATGTGATTACCTGCCGTCAGGAAGGTGGGGCATCTTACATGGCAGAGGCCCATGGAAAACTGACGGGAAAGCCCGGAATTTGCTTTGTCTCACGCGGACCCGGCGCCTCCAATGCCATGACCGGCATTCACACGGCGTTTCAGGATTCCACGCCAATGCTGCTTTTTATCGGCCAGGTATCCCGAGATGATGTTGGGCGTGAGGCTTTTCAGGAACTGAATTTCCGGTCAGTATTCGGCGCGGTGGTAAAAAAAGTAATTCGCATCGATGATGCGCGACGGATTCCAGAATTACTCGCTCAGGCATGGAATAGCGCAACCAGCGGTCGACCCGGCCCGGTCGTGGTTGAACTCCCCGAAGACATGCTCACTGACAGGGTATTGGTCGAAGATATGGGGCCAACGGCTATCCCGTTACCGGCTCCCGACCCAGACGCGTTAGCAAAATTTGCCACTTTACTGGCCGAAGCTGACAATCCTGTGCTTATCGTCGGTGGCGCCGGCTGGACACCTGGAGCCAGCGCCGCATTACATCAATTTGTTAATAAGCAGAATCTGCCCGTTGCAACTTCTTTTCGGAGATCCGACAGTTTTGATAACACGCACCCGAACTATATCGGTGAACTCGGTCTGGCCCCTAACCCAAAACTGATAGAGCAGATAAAGCAAGCCGACCTGCTTATCGCCGTAGGCCCGAGAATTGGTGACATGACGACCGCTGGATACACTACCCTCGAAGTCCCGAATCGGGAAAATTGTATTCCCGATCAAAAACTGGTTCATGTCCATATCAGCGCGGATGAGATCAACACCGTTTTTAAATCTGATTTAGGCATGGTTAGTCAGCCTGAAAGTTTTTTCATTGAAGCCTGCAAAATAGCCAAATGCACCAAGGATCACTCGGCATCTATCTCCAGGGCCAACCAGGCATACCTCAATTTCCTCACCGAACCCCGTTTTGAGGACTCCGCAATGCGCATGGACCGGGTTTCTGAGTTTCTCCGGGGACGACTCCCCGGTAATTCCATCGTTACCGTGGGCGCTGGTAATTTCAGCGTATGGGGTCAGCGTCACTATCAATTCAGCCAGCCCCGAACCCAGCTCGGTTCTACCAATGGCTCTATGGGCTACGGCGTCCCTTCCGCCATTGCAGCAAAACTGGCGCACCCGGAATCCTTGGTGGTTTCATTTTCCGGAGATGGTTGCTTCATGATGAATGGTCAGGAACTGGCGACAGCGGTGCAGCATCGTGTTAACGTGATTTTTCTAGTAGTGAACAACAGTTGCTACGGTACAATTCGATCCCATCAGGAACGACATTACCCGAATCGGCCATCCGCAACTCGACTACAGAATCCTGATTTTGCGGCGCTGGCTCAGGCTTACGGTGCATTTGGTGCGGTTGTTCGACAAACCGCAGAGTTTGAAAAAATATTTGAGCAAGCCGCAAGTTCAAACAAACCGGCATTAATTGAAATACAGACAGACTATTAGAGGAAATCATGATTGAAGGTAAAGTGGCAGTTATCACCGGTGCATCCAGCGGAATAGGGTATGCATGTGCAGAACGGTTTGTTAAAGAGGGCGCAAAAGTTGTGCTTTCTGATGTTTCTGACGAACAGGGCGAGGATGCCGCGCAGAAATTGCGCGATAGCGGTGGCGATGCGCGTTATTTCCATTGTGATGTCAGTTCTAAATCTGATATCGAAGCATTGTTTGACTTCGCGCAAAAAAAATACGGTCGAATTGACACCGCTATCGCCAACGCCGGAATCGTCCATGCCGCAGACATTCTAGAGCTGGAAGAAGCAGATTTTGACCGGGTGATTTCCATCAATCTTAAAGGGGTGTTTTTGACAGGACAGATTGCCGCCCAGCGCATGATTAACCAGCAAGCTGATGCTGACGGCAGCAAGGGCACTATTATCAACATGTCTTCTCTAAACGGTCAGTTAGCCATTCCGGCAATTGCGCCTTATGTCATTGCCAAGGGCGGTGTCAATCAATGGACAAAATGCCTCGGTATTCGAATGGCTTCGGAGGGAGTGCGGGTCAATGGGATTGGCCCGGGCTCCATTGCAACCGAGATGTTTCTGAAAGTTGCGGATGACCCCCAAAAGATGCGGGAAGTCATGTCGAGGACGCCCATGCAGCGACCGGGTGAACCCGACGAAGTGGCAAAACTTGCGGTATTCCTGGCCAGCGATTATTCCAGCTACATTACCGGAGAAACAATCTACATCGACGGTGGCCGCCAGGGTCTTAATTATGTCGTGCCCGTAAAGGACTGATTAACTCAGCCCCCTTTTCTTACTCTGTTTTAGAACGCCGCAATGCTGCCCCTTGAAGGAACACTGGTTGTTTCTATTGAGCAAGCCGTTGCTGCACCGGTATGTACTGCTCGACTTCGGGAAGCAGGCGCACGGGTGATCAAGATCGAAAGAGAATCCGGTGACTTTGCCCGGGGCTATGATAAGGTCGCCGGCGGAGACAGCTCCTATTTTCTGTGGACCAATCTTGGCAAAGAATCGCTGGTTCTGGATTTCAAGAATTCGAACGATGCCGACTTGCTGCATCGCATTCTCGCAAAGGCCGATGTGTTCGTCCAGAACCTGGCCCCGGGAGCGCTGGAACGCTCAGGCTTCGGTAGCGAATCGCTCCGCAAACAATACCCGCGACTGATCACCTGCGATATTTCCGGCTACGGCAGCAATCCCGCGGTGCAGAACATGAAAGCCTACGATTTTCTGGTTCAGGCCGAATCCGGCCTGGTCAGCATCAGCGGTGGCGAAAATGAACTGGGCAGAGTCGGTGTCTCAATTTGTGATATCAATGCCGGTATGAACGCCCATGCCGGTGTGCTTGAAGCACTCATGCTTCGAGACAGATGCGGACAGGGATCAGGGTTCGAAGTTTCTCTTTTCGGCACCGCCGCAGACTGGATGACCGTCCCGTTGCTGCATTCAGATTACGGCGGCAAGGCACCGAAACGAGCCGGCCTTAACCATCCATCCATCGCACCCTACGGTGGATACCTAACTCAGGATGGTGAAACGGTGATCGTTGCCATACAGAACGAACGGGAATGGAAACGGTTTTGCGATAGTGTATTAGAACGACCGGAGATCGCCTCAGACCCGCGTTTCAACAGCAATGCCAACCGGGTATCAAACCGCACTGAGCTGGATTTCATTGTTTCCGGTATCACCGAAGGTCTGTCCAGAAAACAATTTATCAATCGACTCACAGACGGTGACATTGCCTTCGGATCGGTAAACAGCGTCGCAGATTTATCTCGCCACCCCGCCCTGAAAAGAAGATCCGGTTATTCCTCAGAAGGGATCGAAGTGCAGTTCCCTGCACGACCGATTTTTAAGTCGGGAGAAAATAATGAACCTGAATTATCCGCGCCAAAAATTGGTCAACACAATGCCCTTATTCGCCAGGAATTTAGCTGATCCGATTACGACGCCAGCGCCGGTAAACTGATTATCTTTGCCATAACGATTCTCCATGAAATCTGTTCATGAAACCTGCTTTATAAAATTCGAATAAAGCTGTCTGGCATTCCCCATGAAGTCATCCATATTGCGATCACTGTGCGCTTTTATTGTGGCCAGTCCATCGACTCCCATTGCTGATTCCAAGGCAGAAGCATAGGCCGGTATGTTTCCCCAGTTATCGACCGTATCGGGTTCAAGTTCCACATGGTATTGCATGGACCAGGCCCGGTCACCTACGCGCATGGCCTGCACGCGACAGATATCAGACGAAGCCAACACCGTCGTGTTTTCCGGGGGTTGAGCCACGCAAACAGAATGCCATTGAAGGCACTTCTGCGTTGAGGGCATGTTGGCAAAAATCGGATCTGCCTTTCCCGCATCATTCAGGTTGACCTCAAGGACACCAATTTCCGGGGGATTCTGCGGACCACAGGTCCCCCCTAACGCATCGGCAAGAAGCTGATGACCAAGACATAACCCCAGATACGGTTTATTCAGCTCATTAACCCATCTGCGGATTGCCTTTTTTTCAGGGATAAGCCACGGATTTTTCTCAACATCCCAAACGTCCATGGGGCCACCCATTACCCACAACGCATCATAGTTCTCGAGATCCGGAACAGGCTCGCCCTGATCCAGCTCCACAGCGTCCCACTGAACGTGGTCCTCATCGAGAAACGTTCGCAGTATTCCCGGATGCTCACACTCGATGTGCTGAAAAACCAGGAGACGCATACGTTAACCCGAAAACCTTACCTGACTGGGTTATCCCGCGGTCAAATACGGGATGGTTCCGGCAAGATCGGTATCATCAATAATGTTAAATTTACTGATAGAGCCATCTGCTCTGGATTTTCCATAAGGGGCGTAATCGGGGTCGGCGACAAAGGCCTGACACGACGCCATATCGGGGAATTCAAGTAACGCGATTAACGTTGACTCCAGAGGTTCGCCTTCAAGGTTGGTGATATTGCCGCTACGGGACAAATATTTTCCACCATGCCGGTGAACGATATCGTGGACGTTGGCGGCATAATCCGGAATCCAGGCTTCATCGGTTACCTGAACATCTGCAATCAAATATACTGACATAATGTTATCTCCAAGAATTTTGTTTTATTAAAATTTCCCTTCGACTAGCAGTATATCCTAAATCTTAGTGATATCTAATGCCGATTCCACGAAACCGGCTCCTCATCCATGAGAGACGACTGTTCCCGAAGATTCAGTATATGCTGCTCCCAGTAGTTCATAGAATTAAACCAGGGAAAGGCAATAGGAAAGGCCGGGTCTTGCCAGCGGGAAGCAAGCCAGCCCGCGTGGTGAATCATGCGCATTGTTCTCAATCCTTCGATCAGATGAAGTTCGGCAGGATTGAAGTCGAAGAATTGGGAATACCCCTCCAGCAGGCTGTTCAGCATCAGAGTCATGTATTCCCGATCACCGGATAGAAACATCCATAAATCCTGAATCGCCGGACCGTTTCTGGCGTCATCAAAGTCGACAATATGAGGCCCGTTATCGGTCCACAAGACATTGCCGGGATGAAAATCTCCGTGCAAACGAATAGTGTGTATAGAACCCGCTCTTTCAAAGCAGAAACGCACCTGATCGATCAAAAAATCAACAAGCGTTGTGTAGGCATCGATGAGATGCCCAGGCAGGAAGTCATTATCCAACAAAAATGACCGCGCAGGATCGATATAGCTTTCTATATCAATATCCGGTCGGCTGACATATCGTTGCCGCGAGCCAACTGCATGAATACGGCCAATAAATCGCCCCATCTGCTCAAGATGCTCAGGGTTATCAAGCTCAAGAGCACGCCCGCCGCGGCACGGATAGACCGCCAATCGAAACGGTCCGTAATGAAACAGCGTGCTTCCCTTTTTATCTGCCAGGGGAGGAATAACAGGAATTTCAGCATCCGCCAGCTGCAGGGTAAATTCATGCTCCTCCAGAATAGAGGAGTCGTCCCAGCGAGCCGGCCTGTAGAATTTCGCAACAACGTTGTCGCTCCCTTCCACACCGATTTGGTAAACCCTGTTTTCATAGCTGTTCAGCGCCAAAAAGCGACCGTCAGCAAATTGCCCCTGAGGTTTTAAATAACATGCTTCAACGGCATCCAGCAGTTGATCCGGAGTTAACTCTCTAAATGCCTGAACGGGATCGATTTCGGTCACGTAGCGACGATAATCCGCATAGAATCGAGTCTCAACGACGAAGAACTCAGCTTGTCTCCCACTGTTTTAAGCTGATGTCTATAAAATTCAATCTCCTCCTGGCGCACGTTGGGATTGACTTCTCTTAGTGCCTCAAGCCGGGTGATTTCATTGCTCAGCAGATCAGTAGATTTGCCCCGGGCCACGTCGAGAATACCCGGAGACAGTTTTTGAGCAAAATTCTCACTGGCCTCTACCATTTTTCGAAACAACCGCTCTTTCATCTTGACTATCCTGCGGACCATTTCCGGCTTGAGTCGTTCCGCATTTTTGTCCATGGAATTCGGAATCGGCAGATGATCCAGTCTCTTGCCGGTTTGATCAATCATTATCCGGATAGTGGTCGGTGGAAGATATCGATTTGTGTTGGATTCCTGCGTGGAGGCCGATTCAAGAATGAACACAGATTCGAGCACCATCGTTCCCCGGGCGACTCCCGCCAGCGGCAACGCGACTACCGATGTATTTCCCAACTCCCCACTGGCAACAATATCGATGGCCCCGGTGACCAGAGGATGCTCCCAGGTCAAAAAATGAACGTCTTCAAAAGACAAGGCGGTTTCACGATCATAGGTAACGGTCATGCCATCTTCAGGTAACTGGGGAAACTGCACCAGCATGTGGGAACCGGCGTGAATCGCATAACATTTATCGCTATGCGCCTCGTAATCAACTCCAATACAATCAAAAAACAACTCCATATATTGACGCAGGCCCCCTTCCTGATCCTGCAGGGCCGCCTCTTCACACAATGACTGCGCGACAGACGGGCGACAGGAATTAAATTCAAGCAACCGATCCCGGCCCTGTTGCAAGGCCAGCGTGAACGCGTCGTGCAACCCCCGGGATTTGTCAATTATTGCCGAATTATCCAGCTCCGGCTGATGAAGAATTTCCAGAATGTCTTCTTCGACCTGACTGAAAACACTGTATCCCGTGGGGCATGTATTCTCGAAGGCATCCAGAGCAGTGTGATACCAGTTATACATAATCTCCTGAGCAGAATTCCTGAGATAGAGAACGTGTATATTAATGGTCTCAGTTTGACCAATCCGATCCAGTCGACCTATTCTCTGTTCGAGCAAATCGGGATCCAGGGGCAAGTCAAACAGCACCAGATGATGGGCAAACTGAAAATTTCTTCCTTCACTACCAATCTCTGAACAAATCATCACCTGGCTGCCTGAAATTTTGTCTGCAAAAAATGCCGCTGCTCGATCGCGTTCAACCATCGACATATCCTCATGAAAAACCGCAGCATCAATTCCCTGTGTGGTCTTAAGATAACTCGACAGATCCAGCACCGTATCCGCACTGGCAGTAATCACCAGCACCTTTTCCGGCCTCAGATCCTTGAGTAACGAAGTCAGCTGGTTAACCCGTGGATCAATCTTCAGCCAGTTTTCCGGCTGGTCTTCGTTAACAACCTGGTACAGTAATTCTGGACACAGCAGTAATTGCGGCTCGGAAAAATGGCTGCCTGAAAATGTTGCCAGCAAATCTCCGTAGGCTTCCGGTAAATCCTGAGGTTTTGGTGATACTATTCGCTCAGGAAAACCCTTAATCGTGGCCCGGGTATTCCTAAACAGCACCCGACCGGTACCATGTCTATCCAGCAGTTTCTCAACCAGCGCTTCCTCGGATAATTTTTTATCCTGCGAGGTTTTACTTTCCAGTATTTTTTCAAGATGTTCCGCTGTAACAATCTCTCCGAGATGCGTCACCAGTCTGGCGCGCGTTTCAGCGCTGATTTCTTCACCCTCCATGAGCACATCAACAATATCTGCTATGGGTCGATACTGCGCTTCTTCTTTCTCAAATTGCTGGTAATCGGGAAAGCGTTCGGGGTCGAGCAATCTCAAGCGTGCAAAATGACTGGATTTTCCCAACTGCTCTGGCGTAGCCGTGAGCAATAAAATGCCTTCGGTATTGCTTGCCAGATTTTCAATTAATTGATACTCAAAACCAGGATCTTCTTCAGACCACTGCAGATGATGCGCTTCATCTACTACCATTAAATCCCAGCCGGCACTCCGACACTGCTTGAATATCTCTGGCCTTGAGCTCAGAAACTCGAGACTGCACAAAACCAGTTGTTCCGTTAAAAAGGGATTAAGTTGACCCGATAAGGTTTCTCCAGTGTGCTCATCGACATCAACCAGCGAATCAAAACGCTCATCATCAAA
>JAIBDK010000317.1 GCA_024679435.1 Gammaproteobacteria bacterium
CATCACCAGCAACAACGAAAAAGAATTGCCGGATGCATTTTTAAGGCGCTGCTTTTTTCATTTCATTAAGTTTCCGGAAGTTGAAACAATGAAAGAAATTATCAAGGTGCACTATCCGAATATTCAATCCAGCCTGGTTCAGAATGCTCTGGAAGTATTTTTTGAAGTAAGGGAAATCCCCGGTCTGAAAAAGAGGCCGTCTACCAGCGAATTACTCGATTGGCTGAAGCTGTTGATGTCTGATGATATTCCCGACGAAATATTAAAGAATCGTGATCAAAGTAAGGCTATACCGCCTCTGTACGGTGCATTGTTGAAAAATGAGCAGGATGTGCAATTGCTGGAACGTCTGGCTTTTATGCATCGTCGACAACGTTAAAACCGGTTCAGATTTAGTCCTTTAGAAACAAATGCTGGTTAATCTCTTTTACACGTTGAAAAACTTTGGTGTTCCAGTGTCAATGAGAGAGCATATGGATTTGTTGGCAGCACTGGATGCAAATCTGGCTTTCGCTGATCAGGAGGCGTTCTATTATCTGGCTCGCACGGCGTTGATCAAAGACGAAAAGCATTTTGATAAATTTGACCGAGCTATGCAGGCGTTCTGGTCTGGCCTTGATTCTGTGGAAGGCATGATCGAAGCGTTGATTCCCGAGGACTGGTTGCGTCAGGAGTTCAGCAAACATCTGACCGATGAGGAAAAAGCAAAAATTGAAAGCCTGGGTGGTCTTCAAGAACTCATTGAAAGGTTTAATGAGCGTCTCGAAGAGCAAAAGGGCAGACATGCCGGCGGTAACAAGTGGATTGGCACCGGCGGTACCTCACCATTTGGCCATGGCGGGTATCACCCCTCAGGAATTCGAATTGGCGGAGAAGGTAAGCAAGGTAGAGCGGTTAAGGTGTGGGAGAAAAGAGAGTATAAGAACCTTGATGATTCTGTTGAGCTCGGCACCAGAAATATTAAGGTGGCCCTTAGGAGGTTGCGAAAATTCGCACGGCAAGGGGCGGCAGATCAACTGGATTTAGCAGACACTATTTCATCCACTGCGCGCAATGCCGGGTTGCTGGATATTAAAATGGTCCCGGAAAAGCATAACGCCGTTAAGGTGCTGATATTTTTTGACATTGGTGGATCTATGAATCGTCATGTAAAAACCTGTGAGGAGCTGTTTTCGGCAGCTCGCACTGAATTCAAGCACCTTGAATTTTATTACTTTCACAATTTTATATATGAATCGGTATGGAAAGATAATCGTCGGCGCTTTAGCGAACGAATTCCAACCTACGATATGATGCATACCTATGGGAGAGATTACAAAGTTATATTTGTGGGAGACGCTTCCATGGCGCCCTGGGAAATCACCTATCCGGGAGGAAGCGTGGAACATCATAACGAAGAGCCGGGCAAAATCTGGATGGAACGTGTTCTGGGAGGTTATGATAAGGCTGTCTGGATCAACCCTGTGCCTGAGGATAGCTGGAACTATACGCAATCTATCGAAATGGTGCGTTCCATGGTTGATGGAAACATGTACCCGCTTACGGTTAAAGGACTGGAAGAAACGATGCAATACCTCGGGCGATAATCGGGATGAAAGGGACCGTAAATGCTTTAGAAAACATCTGCCGGCATGATCGATTCTATTAATGCTTTAATCCCCGTTTTTCTGGTTATCGCGATTGGTATGCTAATCCGAAAAATTAACTACTTGCCGGATAGTATCTGGCCGGCACTGGATCAGCTGTGCTGGTTTTTGTTGTTTCCCCTGTTGATTATCAAGACCCTTTCGCAGGCAGACTTATCGTCGGTACCTCTTGAGGGTTTGGCCGGGGCATTGTTGTTTGCGGCGTGTAGCATGGTGGCCTTACTTTTATTATTAAAGCCTGTTTTAGCAAAGTTTACAGGTCTCGACGGGCCGGGATACACCAGTTTTTTTCAGGGGACCAGTCGCTGGAACGGATTTGCGGCATTGGCGATTATCAAGGCTCTGTACGGTGATGAGGGGCTTGTGCTTGGAGCTTTAAGTTTTGCGGTGCTGGTGCCTGTGCTTCAAACAACTAATATTTTTGTGCTGACGTTGTGGGGTGAGCCTGCTGGCCAGGCAGTGAGGCCTTTTTCTGTTCTAAAGCTTTTTAGACAATTGAGTAAAAACCCGATGTTGGTCTCTATAGTCATAGGGCTCTCGCTGAATTTTATTGGTGTTCATTTATCTGGCGTGCTGGAAACGACATTAAATCTTATGGCAGCCAGTGCACTTGGATTGTCGCTGCTTGCAGTGGGGGCGGGATTAAAATTTGATACGTTGGGCAGGATGAAAATTAATGTTGTTTTATCTGCTGCACTCAAATTGATTGCTATGCCGCTGTTCATCGTCGGTGCGTGTAATTATCTTGACGTTTATGGATTATCGCGGGAAGTAGCGGTGGTGTGCGGTGCAGCGCCAACAGCGGGTACTGCTTATATTATGGCCAGGCAGATGGGCGGTGATGCGGATATGGCTGCAGCAATAATTACCGTCCAGACTTTGGCTGCGGTTTTAACATTGCCTTTAATGTTGTTTTGGCTGGGGTAAGTTAATCGTTCATTTTGTTCGTGTTGCAATTTATTTATTGGTTTCTGTGGATTCTAATTTTATGAAAGAAAATGTAAAGCAAGGGCTTCGGGTGAAGTTGCGGTATTTAGCAAAAGATCAGGATCTTGCCGTTTACATGGCATCGGTGGCAGGGGGGGAAGTTATGCCTCATCAGGGGAGTTATGAAGAGAAAACTGTGGTTGTGGAAAATGGTCGTGACAGGGTGGAGCAATTCAGTCTTGAACGACAGGGTTTTCAGTTGCTAAAGCATGTCAGTAAGACGAGTGATTATTTTGACGATAATCAGATTGCCGATATCTACAATAATGAAATACAGAATCTTGTTCTGGAAACAACAGGGTCTTCCCGGGTTGAGGTGTTTGACAACACACGAAGGGCATCGTCACAAAACACAAGAAAGAAAAAACAGGTGCGAGAGCAGGCAACTACTATTCATAACGATTATACCGATTATTCAGCGCCCAAAAGGTTGCGCGAGATCCTGCCGGATGAAGCGGATTCATTGTTGCAACGACGTTATGCCATTGTTAATGTCTGGCGATCAATTGCGGGCACTGTTGAGAATTATCCACTGGCAATGTGTGACGCAGAAAGTACGGATACTGTTGATCTGGTAGCGGTTAAACGGCAGGCACGGGACCGGGTTGGTGAAATCCAGTTTGTGACGTTTGATTCAAAACACCGGTGGGTGTATTTTCCAAAAATGGGAATGAATGAGGTGTTGATGTTTAAAACATTCGATTCTGCGCAGGATGGCCGAGCGCGGTTCACCGTTCACAGTTCATTCGATGATCCTTCAGCGGTGAAGAATCCTGCGGTAAGGGAAAGTATTGAAACTCGTTGCTTTGTTTTTTTTTGATGAGTAAGCATATTTTATCCGGAAACAGATATGCGCGGTCGTTAATTACTGAAGCAGTTCTGATTGAAGGTGGTATTGACTATCAGTTACGGGAAATAGATATTTCAAGCAATGAGCACACATCCAGGGAATATCTCAAAATAAACCCGACAGGTCTCGTCCCGACTCTGGTAACGCCAGAAG
>JAIBDK010000259.1 GCA_024679435.1 Gammaproteobacteria bacterium
CACCTGGCTCAACAAATACGCTGCCGCAAAGTTTGTCGATGGTTGGGATCTTGTCTGTTGGCGGGAAATTACTCGCAGACTGGCTTCAATTCGATCTGCGGCGTAGAACAAAGCCCAATAGTCCGGGTTCCGGGTACCCCAAAGTGGTGGCGCTTGTGCCCTTAGCAGGTGGTTTAGCGTCAGCGACGCTGTACCGTCCGATAGGGTTTGCGTCAGATGTTTTGGGAAAAAAACAGATAGGGGTTGCTCCGGTCCCTGGATCAATTTGTGATCGATGGCGATACCGGTCAACACCTGCAGGAGCGGCAGATTCAGGGAATGCAGGTAATCGGTCTCTTCGGGGCCACCTTGCCGGTAGTATTTTTCGACTACCGTTTTACCGTTGCGAAGCAGCAGCAGGCTTCGAGCAGTAGGCAGGCGGGTGTCAATGTATTCGAATGCATGGGTCAAGCGGGTCGGGTCGATGTTTTGGGTTTGCGGTTCCCCCGGATGCCATTGTTTCTTATCAACATGAAATGTCTTTTCACCGGAAAAAATAATTACAGCGTACACCACCGCTGTTGTGGCTACAAAACAGACCAGGTAAAGTATAATATTTCTGAGGATGCGTTTCTTAGATATCATACGTTCTGCGCCCTCGGAACATCAAATCGTTTCTGGGGATCCATCTGCCCGGTCCCATAAAGCATCCGCAACAGGGCCGGAGCGAGCAATACATCGGCCAGAAAGGCCACGAGTAAGGCAATACCCATCACCAGTCCAAAATCAGCCA
Organism: Gammaproteobacteria bacterium; assembly: GCA_024679435.1. Classification (GTDB taxonomy): domain Bacteria; phylum Pseudomonadota; class Gammaproteobacteria; order Arenicellales; family Poriferihabitantaceae; genus JAIBDK01. Next base: position 773 of record JAIBDK010000259.1, read on the forward strand.
CCACTTTCAGATCACTGAAAAGCCGCATCCAGAAACTGGCAACCAGAATCAGGCTTGTGGCAAGCAAGGCTCGGCCTGCGGATCCCAAAGTCTCGCTCACAGCAAAGTCAATATCACCGGATTTCAAGTAGTACCTTTGGAAATTATGGAAAAAATGGATAGTGTCGTCCACAGCCAACCCAATGGCGATACTGCCGCCGATCAGGTTGTATGTATTAAGCGGGATGTCCAGATATCCCATAACACCCAGAGCAATGACAATCGGGAACAGATTGGGAATCATGGCCAATAGTCCCAAACGCACATCTCCAACAGCCAGGATCATTAATGCCGCAATCAGGAGAAACCCCAAGCTATAACCGATGGCCAGGCTGGTCATCATCGCCTTAAAAATGCCGGAATTGATAGAAACTACACCGGTGACGATTACCTTAACACCATCGTCGAATAAAGTTGCGGCATATTCCCGCACCCGGGTAATGAAATCAACATCATGGGCAGCATCCCGCCAGTACATCATGGCGGTCAAACGACCTGTGCGCAAATCAGCATCCGTGTATTTTCGTAACACCTCAGGGACAGTGCGATTGATGTGATCGAACTGCTCAGCCAGAGCGTGTCCGTCTTTAGGGATCATGCATGGGCTCTGATCCCGTCCTATTGTTGCACAAGAGATTTCTTTGATGAGATCTATGAGAGATCGGGTTCTACCAATATAAGCACGCCCCTGAATATCAGTCTCCGATCTAAGGTGGTCATCCAACTGCTCGATAGCCTGAAGCTGGTCGTGGTCGATGATTCCCCGTTTCCGCTGTGTATCAATCATAAATTCCAATGCCCGAAATCCATTGGTCTGTGCTTCAATTAACCGGACCTGCCGCATGAAATCGGAATTATCATCAAAATAATGCAGTTCGTTGTGGGAAAAATGAAGCCGGGAGATGTTAAATCCCAACACAAGGGCGCTCGCCAAAAACAGAAACAAAATGAGGTAGGGCCGGGCAACCCCGAAACGACCCAATGCCAACATAGATCGGTTTAAAAAGGAAGCCTCATAGTACGCTTCACCTCGTTCGGAACCATCGACAACCTGCAGTATTGAGAGAAATGCCGGCAGGGTGACGAGCGTAAACACCAGGATGGTGAGAATTCCAATAATTGTGAAATTCACTAAATGTGCGATCGGTACGATATTCGAAAAGGAAAATGACAGCAATCCCGCCACAGTTGTTACGCTGGTCATGGTGATCGGGAAACCAGAGTGCTTCAGGGTGGCGACAATGCCCCGGAACTTACCGACCCGTTTTTGGTATTTATAATAGACCACCAGGAAATGAATCGGTGCGGTCAGACCAATGGACAACAGGATGGAGGGCAACATAGACGAAGTCAGACTGAAACGGATCGACAGCAACGCCATCATTCCTAAAGCCACCATCAGGCCCAGAATTGCCGTCACCTGGGGCATAAACGCACCCGAGCTCCTACCAAACATAAACGGCATAAGCACAACTGGTACCCAGAGGATCGCGAAACACATCTTCCTCATGTTAGCGCGGACCTTGGTCTCAACATAATACTGGTAAACCGGCGTTCCACTGAAGGCAATGTCGAAGTCCGGAGTCTGGTATTCCTTGATTACTGCTTCAACGATGCTGATGACGGCAATATTTTCGACTTGGGATATCGACTGTTGTTTCTCAGGCGGAGGGTGCGCTTCAGCCCCGTGGACACCCCGGGCATAACCCATCAATCTCTGTCCATCAGCTGTCAACGCAGAAGCCGCTTGGGTCTTGATGACGACGGTGGCATACTTGGCATCCGGGGTAAAATATATGTTTTGATATCCTGGATGGGAATGGCCACGTTGTCTGTACTGCTGCACCTCTTGCTCTGTCCGCGGTAGGTTATCGAGAAAGCCCCCAACATGCACACCACTATCCACGGCCTCGATATAGGGTGCATTGGCCAGCGAACTGACCTCTTTCAACAGCGGGAGTGAATTCTCCAGATCCTCGTGAAATTGCTTGAGCGTGGTGAGGAATTCAAGGCTGAAGATATCGGGGGCGGAGATCAGCAGCACTATGTCTTCGTCACGTCCGAATTGACTGCGGAATTGTTGGTAATCGGTGAGTATTGGATCGTTCCGTGTGAACATGCTTTCCACAGAGGTGGCGATACTGAGCTTGGGGAGCTGAACAACAGCCAATCCGGCCACCACAACAGTCATCAGCAGAATGGCCAATCGGTAGCGAATGACCCTGATGCCCCAATAATGAAACCCTTTTTCTATCTTGGCTTTATAACCATGCATAAGTGAATTAGCTCATCCCCCGAACCGCCAACTTTGGTCTGGCTGTATGGCGCAGAAATCTTCTGCAGATGGGTTGCCCTGATTTCAGGCAATGAACTTATAGAAAAAGAGGATATGAATCAACTAAATTTTAAAGCTCGCCTGAATGGTTTTTATTATTTTGGGGATCAGGAAGGAGAAAATGAAAAGCCCTATTGAGAAAAAAACCTTAAAGGAGATCAGTTCGGCCCAGTTTCCGGAAGTCCAGACGTCTTTGAGGGTGCCGATAAAAAAAGTAAAAATAAAAGTCCCGACGAGGATGCCGAGCCCTGTTCCGGAAAAATAGTCCCAGAAATGAACTTTGGTCAGTCCCATACCGAAGTTCATGGGGGTGAAAGGAAAATACACCAGGCGCAGATACAGCACGGTGGCAAAACCGTTGCGTTCGATGGCGTCATCATATTTTTTCAATTTGTTGCCGATCAGCGAAGAGGCAAATTCCCGTCCGAGGGTCCGGCCAATCCAGAAAGCGATACTGGCACCAACCATGGCGCCAAACCATACATATACGAATCCCAGATAGGCACCGAATATGGCCGCTCCCAGACCGGTTAAAAGGGTTCCCGGTAAAAATAAACAGACACCGGCCGCATAAATCATCATAAATATCAGCGGAGCCCACAAACCGGCGGTATCAAGGAATTCACCCAGCGCATCAGCCGTAAGATACCTTGTAACGGGCGTAAAACGGACGATGATGATCGCTGCCATAATAAAAGCCAGCAAAATAATTGCCTTCACCACGGCTTTTTTACGATTATCTGATGGTGTCACTTCACTGGCGGCCATTATGAAAAATACCCGACTGATAGTTATCCGTCGAAAATCACCGGATCAGTATTCTGCGGTCTGCTTGTTTAAAATAGATTAAGCTTAGCGTCAACAATATTGAACGTTCGATGTTGAGTGTTGATAGTCTCGTAAAAAGTCGGATTGGGGAGCGACATTGCCCCTTTCGGGAAAAGGGTTTTGACACCGGCGGCGTTAAGAATTCCAAGCTGTTTGAGGAGCTTGCGACGAGTTCTTGGAATTTAGCCGCCGGGGTCCAAACCCCCGAAAGGGGCACCGGA
>JAIBDK010000274.1 GCA_024679435.1 Gammaproteobacteria bacterium
ACCCCAGGCTCGAAAAGTAACCGCGCTGGGTGCAGGAACGAAAAAACTAACCCTGGAGCTTGTTTCTGCGATGAACCGGTTCTTGCTGGAACAGCGTCTTGTACAGGATGGAAAGTGTTACCTGGCCTCGCCAGTCACCGGTTCAGCGATGCGTTTGAATTTTCTGCCGGGGATATTTGTCCAGGCACTGGATGGTCGTACCGAAGCCCAGGCAAAAGTCTGGGCGGAAGAAACACTACTTGCTATTGATGGCAAGTTGTTAAAGGAATACAAGATCAAAAAAGGTGTTGTTAACCATGAATGGATAGAGAAAGAGTTTGAAAGATTCAGGAAACGTTACCTTTCCCGGTTGAAAAAATTCGAGATATTACGAGAAAAAACCTGATTGATATCCGCGTTTGGGATGTCGTAGTCAATTTTTATCCGAGGTCTGAATACTACGCAGAAAAGAAATTCTGCAACGATTGTTCTAGTTGAGCTGTTCGTTGGCCTGCATTAGCCATTCTTTAGCTCTGTCCCTGGTAGCATCGGAACAGCAGAGGAAATCGCCCGGGGCGGGCCTGACAGGAATGTCTACCTGAATACCATTACCGTCAAATAATTTTCCATTTGGTCGAAACGATACCATTGTTGACAGCAAAATCTCAATTTCTGAATTCGGTAAGGTGAAAAATCGGGTGGCCCCACTGCCGCCGCTACTTGCCTGACCAATTAACTTAACTGCCGGGAGATCTGAAAATGCACTGAGAAAACCATCAGTAGCGCTGAATGACCCTGCATTAACGAGTACAGCTACGGGTTTACGGTAGTAATACTGGCGAGCGTCATCAGAATTGCCTAATAGCATGAAGTGCCAGCTACTGAATTTGTCCTGCGGGAGTTGCCATTCCGGATCGAAACTGGCAAGGGTGTTTTCAATCGCCATCCTCTGCTGTGATGTCCAGTCAGAATGCTCTAACCTGTAAGTGTGGCGGCGGTGTAAATAATCTTTCTTAAATCGCGGTGATAGTCGATAGGCCGCAATATTCGTAACGTAAGGTGATACATTTTCTGGCACGAAGTATCCATACAGAGAACGTAAAATTCCATACTTTCCACCCCTGTTATCACGCACATCGATAATTAGTCCATCGGTTTCCTGGAACTTTGACATCGAAGATAAAATATTCTCGATTTTTGAATTTTTCATGGAAGAAATTCGCAAATATCCGATGTTACCTTGCAGAATTTTAGATTTACCCAGTTTAATTTTTCCACTGGGTAAACGGCTTTTTCGCGTTTCCAAGCTGCGCTCAGTCAGTTGGCTACCATCAGCTGATTGCAGGGTGACACTAACATAGGGTGTGCTGGCAATCCCTTCTGCCATGCGAATTCGGTCAATTGATCGTAACTCGCGTAGTGCTCCACGCCGTATAGATTGTGGGGAGGCTTGCGGAACGAATTTGCGGGTAATGTTCAGCAGCTGCAGTATCGGTTCACCATCAATAGAACTAATAAAAGGATATTTTTCATCCAGGAATTTTTTTCCATCCACATGTAAAGCGGCAATTCCTTCAGATGTATCGGCTATGATGAACGGCAGGTATCGATCCTTGTCCGCATCGAGACTGACACGGATTTTCGCATGGGCATCACCGATTCGCATGATGATTTTCTGTAGACTGCGGGCAAACAGCAATGTGTTTACTTTATCTCCGAGGCTAGATTCTAGACATGCCAATGCTTTCAGATAGTCGAGTTTACCCAGTAAAAGATACGACGACTGAACCTCCAAACGCTGAATCAGATAGCTTATGTCGGAAACTGCTCTATCCCTGCTAAGGAAAGCTGGTAGCTCTGAGTTGCTAATTGCCTGTGCTGCGTGATCTGAGTTATATAAATCATCAGGGCTGCAGGTAGACGGATTAACATCGTCTGTTGCCAGTACTTCTACACTAAAGCTGAAGCTGCAGAAGGCAAACAACAGTATTGCAATAGATCTGACTGTTACTCTGTAGTCGAAATAAACCATATCGTTGTAGCTTTCAGGCTGGATTTCCTATCTAGCGAATGCTGCGGATTATAACTGAATTCAGATTGCTGTCGGTTGAAAAAGTGGTTTCTATTTAACCGTGATTGGGAAAGATGCACGAATACAGAAACTGGCCATCAATCAGCTCTAGATGGTCTATAAATGAGGATTAAGAAAACATATGGGGTTGCCCCGAATAGCCAGTTTTACAGTTTTTGGGCTAGCTGGATAACTGGTCCATCTGTTATTTATAAGGTCAAAAAATCGTCATGCGATTGGGGTTTTTTTGGCAATGGCCATTTGAAAATATAGCTTTTATACTCTTAAACAATTCCCACCAGGTATCGCAGGCCGTAAATGGCAATCTAGAAAAAAGCGACAATAGTGGCTGTTCGAAAGAATGAGAAAAATACTGTTTTGTTAGCGTCTATGAAAGTTTTAATCTGAACTAATGACGGAGAATTAAATGCACGTCGATATCATAGAGTCCTACGATGCATTTGCAGCTCTGCAAGAGAATTGGAACGATCTCTACAGTAAAGACCCGCAGGCGCAGTTTTTCCTGTCCTGGCTATGGCTCTCGCAGGTATTCAAGATGAATCCCCATCGGTGGATCGTCCTGGCGGTGAAGCAAGACCATGCGGACGCTGTTTGTATCGGCTTTTTCCCGCTCTGGCTGAAGACAGTCTGGAGTAAAAGCCAGCGCCAGTTTCGAAATGAAATACACCTGGCCGGTCCCTTGCCATGGGGATACCGTACTGGGTTTATCTGCCACCCGGACTGGGAAGAGCCGATTATTGTGAGTTTTGCAGATAAATTAAGGGATATGTATTGGTCGAGAATTTCTCTCAAATACTTATGCGTGTCCGACAGGCGCCTGGATCTTTTCCTGGATCATTTCCCCAGCAGCACATTTCGCTCGTCTAGCCATAAGCTCATGATAAATGAAGGCACGACAGATTTTTTGGTTTGCCCTTACGTCGAACTTCCTGATGACTACGAAACTTATTTGAAAAAGCATCTGAGCTCAAATGCCAGATCGAACATCCGACGCTTTATGCGAAGATTTGAAAACTCTGAAGATTTGCGAATATCTACTGTGAGTGCTCATACTCTGCAAAGGGATCTTGATATATTGGTCGAGCTTTGGACAAAAACATGGCTAGAAAGCAAAGGTGATAAAACAAAAAGTATGGCTCGGAAATATCGCAAAATTCTACAACAGGGTTTTGAGTGCGATATGCTTTATATGCTAGTTTTGTGGAGCGGTGATACGCCGCTTGGGGCGCTGGCTAGTTTTGTCGATTGGCAAAAATCAAGCCTGCACTGCTTTGTCTCAGCCCGCGATGAGTCCAGACCAGTGCCATTAATTGGCTGGGTCTTACACGCACACAATATACGCTGGGCGATCGATAACGGCATCAAAATTTATGATTTTGGCCAAGGTAATCAATCCTACAAATACGCCTACGCGGCTAAAGATCAATCTATCAAATATTTGGTTGTCAGCACCCGTTCGGGCGTCAACCTGAACGGTATGCTGGAGCCTTCCCGCATAGATGAGGTGATGGTGGAAACCGTAAGCTTTCTTGAAAAAGGTCTCACCGAAGAGGCAAAAATTGCCTGTGAACAAGTCCTTATGACCTTGAAGGCAAAGTAGTAAATAAAATCCGTAGACCTGACACTATAAATCCCCTCGAATTGTTCAATCAGGCTCCAAATGCAAGCCGGTTCTGACAAGTTAACTTCCGACAAAGGAAAGTCTCGGGATGACTGCTTACCAGCGTCACTGAATTCTATCGAACTTTATAGGACCAAACTCTTACCAGTCTCGATTTATTCCTATTTACTTTTGCGACTAATCGACTGATTTCACCCACAGCGGCTATTCAGGAGATCTGATTAGCCCTTTCTCAGAGTGTTCAAATCAACAAAAAGCAGACGCCCAAATTTTTACGACGGGAGGCAGCTAAGTGCCTAACCGGCCGCTCGTCGCTCGAAGATGGGCGGAAACCTTCGGCCATGAAGAAACGCTGAGTTAATAGACTGTGAATGATTCTAGTGGAGAATAA
>JAIBDK010000411.1 GCA_024679435.1 Gammaproteobacteria bacterium
CTGGATTCAGCGTTCTGGACTATTATTATCGGCCGGCGGGTAAACCATTGCATCAGCAACCATGGTTGGCGATTGTCAGTCAGCGAATCGAATAGCGATAATTCGATTTTGCCTGCGGGGCTATCGGCACCTTATTCGGAATGAATATAATCAAGACAGGCGCCGATGTTCTTCATGCCCATGTGAAACGACATTGCGTGGAGTATCTAATTTCTGCAGCATTTTTTATGGGTGGCGGGTATTTTTTATATCAATTAATCGGCATCCTTTTTGAGTATATTGTCTCAGCATCAGTTCAGGATTGGGTTGACGCACTTCCGGGGATGATCATACTGTTTGTTTTTGCCCTGCTGATATCGTGGCCGGGCATTTATATGGCTGCTGCAGACAGCATAGTAGTGGATCTTAGACTGGGTATTATTATCAGGCGAAAAGAATGGTTCGGGTTGCACACCAGAGGAAAAATGATTTTGCTCGGTGACGTTGAATGCATTGTGTGTAGACCGAAAACCCAAAGCAGAACTCGCAGGACCGTGGGGTCAACTTCGAAAACTAACGTTAGTGTGACATGCTATATTGTCGGTCTGAATCTTAAAAATGATCAACAAGCTGAAGTGCTTGAATACGCTGAAATAAATGGGGCCCGTGAGCTTGCTAGAGCGATTGCGGAATTTACGGGAATTAGTCTGGATGATCGTTTGTAGTTTCTGTTGGCTATTTCAATAATGTTATATTTCTCTTCAGTCAGGGTCTTAGTATATGGAAAAAGTGGTTTTGCTTGTCGATGTGCAAAATATCTACTACACCACCAGACAGGCGTTTCAGCGTAATTTTGATTACAACAAATTCTGGCAAAGGGTAACTTCACATCGTACCGTCATAAAAGCTATTGCCTATGCCATTGACCGTGATGATCAAAAGCAGCGGCAGTTTCAGAACATTCTGAGGGCCATAGGTTTTGAGGTTAAGCTTAAGCCCTACATTCATCGGTCTGACGGATCATCCAAAGGGGATTGGGATGTAGGTATCACAATAGATGCGCTTGAATATGCCAGGGAAGCGGACTTTCTTGTGCTCGCATCCGGGGACGGTGACTTCGATTTGCTGGTGAATAAGGTTCGATCTGATTTTGATAGTGAAGTGGAAGTTTATGGTGTGCCGGGACTAACCGCAACTTCACTGATAAATGCGGCAACAGTTTATTTTCCGATTGAGGAAGAACTGCTGTTGTAGCGAGAACCCCCTAACGAATAACAGTTCGGGCCGACCTATGAACCACTGATGACGTTGTCGCCAAACAATAGAATCGCCATTCCCAAAACCGAAGATACAACCACGTTGTTGGTTTTCCACATCATCCCAAGGACAACCGCAAGAGAAGTGAAATCAACGATATCTCCCTGACGGACGGCTGGAATTAGAATTGCCATCATGGCGCAGCCTGGTAAAGCCTCGAGTATTGGTCTGAGTTCGCCGATATGCCTGAATTGCAACCCAATAAAATAACCGCTGACCCGGGTTAGGTAAACGATGCCGGCCATCATGATGATGGTTGTCATGGTCATAGATAGCTCAGTCATTATTATTGGCTTTTATTCTTGTTTCGCCTTTAGGGGGATGAGATCTATGACGATTCGTCATTGCGCTGGCAATGCCGGTAGCTACCGAAATTGGCAGGATCAGATAGGCGGGTAACCCTATCTCGTGGAGGACCAACGCAGCGATGCCTGAAATTATCCAGGGGATCGGGCTTGCCGCAGAACCCTTTGAAAATAATACCATCATAATCCCAAGCATTAACGGCCCGGCAAAGTCCATGGCTCCAAAATCTGCAATAGTGATGATATTCGACAGATTGAACCCTACCCAGGTTGAAATTAACCAACTGAGCATCAGGGTAATGCCATATCCTGTGATATAGCCGAGTTTGTCGATACCGCTATCCAGGCGAATCGCGGTAACTACACCAGGATCATTGAGTATGAATAACCATAAGATTTTCCTGCCGGTACTATGATTGTCAAAATGATGGGTCATCGACATCCCCAGTAAAATATTACGGGTGCTAACCAGAAACACTGACATGGCAATGGTTCCCAGTGGAAGAGGCGACTGCCAGAATTCCAAAGCCGCGAATTGAGCCGACGCACTGAAAACCATGCCGCTCATCAGCAAACCCTGCCACTGCTCGAGCCCACTGGCAGCTGCCGCAACGCCAAACATAATTCCGAATAGAAATGTGGAAATAAAATACCCTACGGAGTTCTGCATACCCTTGACCATGCTATGTCGAACGGACATTTATTTCAGCCGCGCCGGTGCGTTATTCACGGCAAATATTCGATGTAGAAGTTGCGCATCAAGATCAGGGTATTAATCCGTTGGGTAAGGTTTCGAGTCGCTGATAATCTTCTGAATCAAAAAGCCCGGGATTCGAGAGATACCCCATGGCCATTTCGGTTAAATCGTCACCCCAAAATAGTTTATCGTCGATCATGATGGTGGGAACGCCGAACAGTTCGAGTAATGATGCGCGTTCCGTATTGTCTCTAAGCTGTTTTTTTATAGACGGTTGTTGTATCGCTTTCTCCATATTTTTGAGACCAAGTTTAGATGCCAGTTTC
>JAIBDK010000390.1 GCA_024679435.1 Gammaproteobacteria bacterium
ACCGAAAAAAAAGCACAGGATACTCCGGTGTCTGGATCAGCCAGAAGAAACTGCCCCCCATATCCACTATGACCTAACCATGCGCCGGTAGTAAAAGCCTGATTATGATATTTCATCCATTGCCGCGGCGATGCAAAAGGCAAACTCGCCTGACTCAATGTCTGCTCTATAAATACTTTGCTTCCCATCTGCTTACCATTTACACCCTGACCCTTTCTCGCAAATAACAGTCCAAATCGTGCTAAATCCCGAGTTGTCAGGCACCCACCGCCGTTGACTACAGGAAACCCAAAACGATCGGTGCTGCAATAGAAAGCGTCTTCGATTCCGACAGCCTCGATACTTTCAACAAGCCATTGGCGCAGCGACTTGCCACTCGCTTTCTCGACCATATATCCCAGCACATCTGTATTAGCTGATTTGTAATTCACACGCCCGGCCTTATTAGTGAGATCATCACTGGCAATTGATTGAAGAAACTCCATCTGAGACTGCGTTTTCTCCTGCTCAAAATTCAAGCGCCAACCGATCGTAGTTTCCTGTTCATAAGACGACGCGAACGGATCATCGTAGTCCTCGGTATAGTCGTTTTCAATATTCATATCAAGCACATCCTGTATGACAGCATCCCGATATCCGCTTCCAATTTGGGGAAGATATACCCCGATGTTGTGGCAAAGATCTATATCGCCAGCTTGCCACATTGATCCAATAATCAGATTAACAAAAAGCTTGGTAATTGATTGAATAGAATGCGGGTTTTGAGGGCCAAAATCTTCCGCATAACGCTCGTGCAACACATCCTGGCCTCGCGCCACCACCATGCCTGAAAAAGCGGAGTTTGATTGCAACTCTATAACTTCTGGCAACTGCGCTATCCGATCATCAATGCAATCTTCGAGCGGCAATACGCGATGTGATCTTAAAATCATCCCATAACGATTGTTCCGATACAGGTTATGAAAACCCTGTCTGCGATACGCCGGCGTGTTCCACCTCGGCTTGTTACTCACCGCATTATACGGATCCACTGTGAGTTCGGGGTTAGTTAGCCATTGCAAATCTTTCATTTTAAAAATTAATTCGTTATACCCTCGCATTTTAAGCCAGAACCAGCTATTAATGAAAATCTCTAGAACGCGTCATCAGATGACCAACCATGTGATTGCAATCAACAAGTTCCCGGGCTATTAGATGGATAACATTACTTTCAATTTGCAACTTGCCCCTGACTGTAATCAATCGAGACTCCATCAAAACCTTTCGTTGCTGTTCGACCAGCGTCGGCCAAATTACAATATTAATCTGCCCGGTTTCATCCTCCAGAGTCATAAAAACCACTCCGGAAGCCGTCATGGGACGTTGTCTGTTAATCACCAAACCGGTAACACTGACCAATTCACCCTCTTTCTTATCCCCTAAAACAGAGGCCGGAAGAATACCAATCTCATTAAGCTGATTACGCAACAAAGCAATCGGGTGATTTCCAAGTGTCAAACCGATACTGGCATAGTCAGACAAAGTTTCATCCCATTTTTCAGGAACCGGCAACATTGGTATTGTTTCGTTGAAAACAGGGGTACTCAGCATATGAGAAAACAAATCTGCGGACGAATCCGTACCGGCTGCCTCCCAGTAAGCACGATGTCGATGACCGCTAATTTTTAATAAAGCATTGGCTTCTGCTAACGAAGAAAGATTTTTTCTATCAATACCACAACGACAAACCAGATCCTGAATGTCTCTGAAACGGGAATCATTACGATATTGAATAATTTTCTCTGCCACGGGCTTCGACAATCCCTTGACCATTCGAAAGCCCATTCTTACTGCTGGTCTGGAGAGTCTCGATGTTTCAAGCTGACAATCCCAGAAGCTTTCATTAATATCAACAGGCCTCATCTCTACACCGTGCCGCACAGCATCGTGCACCAATTGAGCCGGCTGATAAAACCCCATAGGCTGGCTATTCAAAAGAGCACATAAAAAAGCAGCGGGTTCATAGTGCTTGAGCCATGATGAAACATAGGCTAACAACGCAAAACTTGCTGAATGAGATTCTGGAAAACCATAATCACCAAAGCCCTTAATCTGATTAAAAACCTGCTCGGCAAATTCCAGAGCATAACCACGCAGCAACATCCCGCTGACCAGCTTTTCACGATACATTTCAAGCCCGCCCCTTTTCTTCCAGGCCGCCATACTTCGTCTTAGTTGATCGGCTTCTCCCGGATTAAATCCAGCAGCTACCATAGCAATTTTCATCACCTGTTCCTGAAAAATCGGCACTCCCAAAGTACGTTCCAGCACCTCACGCAATGCTTCACTGGGATAACTCACCTGCCCGGGATTATTACGATTCTTAAGATAGGGGTGCACCATATTTCCTTGAATGGGGCCCGGCCGGACTATGGCGATTTGAATCACTAGATCATAATAACAGGCAGGCTTTAATCTCGGTAGCATAGACATCTGGGCACGGGATTCGATCTGAAAGACACCCACGGTATCTGCCTGTTGAATCATTTGATATACCGCCGGATCTTCCCGGGGAATGGATGCCATGCTATAAGCTGCCCCCCTGTAGCGCTGAACATACTGAAAACATTTCCGTATTACGCTGAGCATTCCCAGGGCCAATACGTCAATCTTTAACAGTCCTAACGCCTCAAGGTCACCCTTCTCCCACTGAATCACCGTACGGTCAGCCATTGAAGCATTTTCAACGGGTACCAGCTTACTCAGTATACCTTTAGTAATAACAAAACCACCCACATGCTGAGACAGATGCCG
>JAIBDK010000103.1 GCA_024679435.1 Gammaproteobacteria bacterium
CAAACGAAAAACTGACATTCTCAAATCGAATTTTGCCTGCTGATAACTCCAGCTCCCCGGCATTTGACTTTTCTACCACCTCAGGCTCAATTTCGAGCAGATCAAACATCCGCTCCATGTCTACTAACGAATGATTAAGATCGCGATATACCGATCCGAGAAAATTGAGCGGAATATAAATCTGAATCAGAAAAGCATTAACCATAACAAAGTCACCAATGGTCAAAACCCCCGACGCGACTCCATTTGCCGCCATAACCATCATAATCGTCAAACCGATTGCTATAATCAGGCCCTGACCCGCATTAAGATAAGACAACGAAAAGCTGTTTTTCAGAGATGCCGCAGCCCAGGTTTTCAGTGACTGGTCGTAGCGCTCTTTTTCCTGCACTTCGTTTCCAAACACCTTAACGGTTTCATAGTTCAACAACGAATCCAGAATTCGGGTATTGGCCGAAGAATCGGACTCATTCATCTGCACTCTGAACTTGGTCCGCCATCGCGTCATCAGAAAAGTAAAAATGGCATAAATGATAATCATCACCACCGTCACAACCACATAAGCAACGTCCAGCTGCTTCCAGAGAATGATCAATACCAAAGCGATTTCAATAATGACGGGAAGAATATTGAAAACAATGATTCGCAGAAAATTGGTTATGGCTATGTTGCCTCGGTCAATATCTCTCGACAAACCCCCGGTTTTTCGGTCAAGATGAAATGACAGAGACAGGTTATGCAGATGAGCAAAAACCACCCGGGAAATACTTCGAATAATATCGATACCGGCCCTGGAGAAAACCATATTGCGCAATTCATTAAACAGGATCGCACTGAAACGGAGCAGCCCATAAGCCACTAACAGACCCAGAGGCACAATGATGATCACATCAACGTCAGAACCCAGCTGATCAACGATCTGTTTTAGAGCCAGCGGCACCGTGACGTTGGCAACACGTGCCGCCACCAGGAACAACAATGCCAGCGCAATACGCTGCCAATGCTCCAGAAGAAACGGCAGCAACCTGCGACTGACGCGCCAGTTACCTTTTTGATCAGTCGTTACGAGTAATCTTGGGGACATGTTCTGATGGAAAAATAAATGCGAGAGCGGGTTGCCGGGTTCCAGACAAAGCCTGAAATGAAAAACAACCGACCCAATTGATCTTATCAATATATAAGGTTAGAGTGTACAAAACTTCATAACCCTGTTTTTAGCTCCAATGAAACCATATTCCTTAAACAACCCGGAGTCGTCCCTTACTGAATTACCGTCTTTATCTGAAACCGCAGGATATGAGGTTATGGAAGGCGACCCCAGAGCATCAATCCGATTTGACCGTGGTTCAGCAACCAGCGAACATCGCCTCGGAGTCTGGAAGTGCACCCCGGGCACATTTCGATGCACCGAAAAAGGCGATGAGCTGCAAACCGTTCTGGAAGGGCAACTTACCCTGATCTCAGAAGACGGTGACGAACATCACCTTGGGCCTGGTGACAGCATCTATACCGAAAAAGGTGAGAAAGTCATCTGGAAAGTGCACCAAACGGTCAAAAAAGTTTTCTTTACCCACGATGCCAACCCTTAACAAGGGTTCTTAAAAATCACCAGACTAAAGCCCCGCGGGCTTCAATAAAAACTAACAATTCCGCTAGTCCGGCGTCGGAATAATTAGCGGCACCCCGCGATCGACAATGTGGGTCGTAATCACTTTCAGGGGCTTAACTCCTGAAACGGTGAACCCTCCGTGGACTTCACCTCTTGGAAAATGATCGGTCACCCCCGATTTGAAACTGATAATTTTTCCTGACTTTGTGGTAACCATTCCACCCTCCAGAACATATAGAAACTCATCACCGGGATGAGTGTGACGCGGAACGCTTGCGCCGGGCGGCAAAACCAATTCTGTTACGATCACCACAGAATCTTCAGCCGGCGAAATTTCAGCTTTTATTAGGGGGGTTCGCTGAATTTCTGCCGCGCTGGCGAATTGAAACGATAACAAAAATGCGGTGACTGAAAACATCAAAACCGCGCTCATTAAACGCCACTGACCAATATTTAACAAGAACTAAACCTCATCAACCCAGAATAATTTCAAAGTTATCGCGATCCATGGATGCCGGAAAAAATGACCGAAAATCCGACAGCCCCCCCATTGACAGAGAAGCACTGGCAACCTGAACCTGGTTTGCCAAATCCTCCAGCGGCTGACCCATAAAGTCGAGAATCACACTGCCTCCTGAATACGTATCACCCTCAGGATTAACGCCGAGTCGGTTGACCCCGAGCACATAGGCCTGATTTTCGATTGCCCTGGCCCGCAACAGAGTATCCCAGGCATTTTGTCGAGCATCCGGCCAGTTAGCCACATACAACGCCACGTCATAGTCATCAACGTTTCGGCTCCAAACCGGAAACCGCAAGTCATAACAAACAAACAGGGCAATACGCCAGCCTTTCAATTCGAAAATCGTTCTCGTGTTGCCACCACTATAGTTATGGTGTTCACCACCAAATCGAAACAAATGACGCTTGTCATACCAGTTCAGGCTTCCGTCAGGCCTGGCCCAGATCATTCGATTAACATAACTGTCATCGAGTTGCATAACTAAACTGCCGGTAATAACTGCCCGTGTTGCGATCGCACTTTCCCGCATCCAGGCCACGGTTTCGCCGTCCATCGTTTCAAATTTTTCGGTAGGGTCCATGTAAAAGCCGGTACTGAAAAATTCCGGCAGCACAATCAGATCGGTTTCAGCCACGTTCTGTATATGGCGGCTTAAATTTGCCCGGTTGGCAGGAGGATTCTGCCAGCTGAGGTCGTCCTGAATAACGGTTACGTTGAGATCATCAGACATAATGTTATGCCGTGTCACTAGTTTTTAAACCGCATTAATGATGGCCGCCGCTTCTCGCAGGGTATCGTCCTGTTTAGCAAAACAGAATCGAATGATTCGAGAGTCGGGCGGGGACTGATAAAAAGGCGAAAGTGGAATCACCGCAACCCCTTTCTCCATAGTCATCCAGTTAGCAAAGTCGGTGTCTACCTTGTCCGATATCTCGCTGTAATCGGCCAGTTGAAAATAGGTGCCTCGGGATGGCAACAATTTGAAGCGTGAGGCCTCAATAAGGGAACAGAACAGATCTCGTTTTTGCTGGTAGAACGCCCCCAATTCCTGATAGTTCTGCGGATTTGATTTTATAAAATCTGCAATCGCCCACTGCATCGGTGTAGGCGTTGTGAAAACATTGAACTGGTGAATTTTTCGAAACTCCGCTGACAGGACCGATGGTGCAACACAATAACCAATTTTCCAACCGGTCACATGATAGGTTTTGCCGAACGAAAAAACCGCCATGGATTTAGGTCTTAATTCGGGGTGGGTAAGGACGCTGGCGTGAATTTCGCCATCGAAAATAATATGTTCGTAAACTTCATCACTGAGCACAAAACAGTTCAAAGGCCGAATTGCTTCGGCCAGTTTGTCGAGGTCTTCACGGGTGAGAATACTGCTGCTGGGATTGTGGGGTGAGTTAATGATCACCATCCGGGTATTGCTATTGAGCTTTTGATGAAACGCATCCCAGTCAATTCGGTAGTCCGGCAGTGTCATTGGAATATGCACTGTCTTGCCCCCGGCAAGGGATATGGCCGGTTCGTAGGAGTCATAACAGGGATCAAATACAATCACCTCGTCACCCCGATGTACCACCGCCTGAATCGCGCAATACAATGCCTCTGTCGCGCCGCTGGTAATGGTGATTTCAGTTTCAGGATCAACATCGATAGCACTTTCGGATTTCAACTTGTCCGAAATAGCCTGGCGCAATTCCGCAATACCGATCATCGGCGGATACTGATTCTTTCCATTTCTCAGGTGATAGTTAACCCTGTCCAGCAGCCCCTCATCAGGCTCGAAATCCGGGAAACCCTGAGACAGATTGATGGCACCATGGTCCTGAGCCAATTTAGACATTACCGTAAAAATTGTCGTGCCTACATCCGGCAGTTTACTTTCGATATGTGTTGTCATAATTGTTATTTTCGAAAAACCCCTACTTTATTTGCAGTCTGAATATTTATCCAGCAATTTCAAAACGATTTTCCCTTACTAGTACGAATAAAAACCGAATAAAACTGGACACCCTATCCTCATATAAATGATACTTTAGGGCTTTTCCAAATCAGACTTTTAGCCCTCTATGAAAATCATTACCTGGAATGTCAACGGCATCCGTGCCGTGGAACGCAAGGGAGAAATCCAGAAACTGGTAGAAGACCAGAAACCCGATATTCTGATGATTCAGGAGATAAAGGGCACCACCGACCAGTTCAGCAAGTTCCTGACCGAACACCCGAATTATCATCAACATTACAGCAGCGCCGAAAAGAAAGGCTATGCGGGAACCGCGATCTGGATCACCCGGAAGTTAGAAAATAAGCTCGAAAATATCGAATTCAAAACCACAATACCAAAGGCCCCCAATGCCGACGAAGGACGTATCGCCCAGTTGTCATTTATTAAAGACGGTCAGCAATGGGACCTTTTTTCAATTTATTTTCCCAATGGTGGCAAAAGCGAACAGGCCTGGGAAGAAAAGCTGGTATTTTTTGACCGCGTTCATGACCACATGAATACACTGAGAACCGAGGGTAGTAACGTCCTTGTGGGTGGCGACATGAATGTAGCCCATACCGAAATTGACATTGCAAGACCCAAAGACAACGACGGAAAAATAGGATTCCATCCTAAAGAGCGCGCCTGGATGGATCGACTTATAGCGGATGGCTGGGCCGATATCTGGCGCGCCAAAAATCCGGGCGTCGTCGATGTTTATTCATGGTGGCATATGATTACCCGCGGCCGGGAACGCAATGTCGGTTGGCGTATCGACTATTTCCTCATAGACACCAGCAACATGAGCAATGTCAAAAAAGTGGATTATCTCAATGACCAGATGGGTTCAGATCACTGTCCACTGTCGGTGACCCTGAAATAATCTCTAAATTGCCAGACGCTGATACAACCAAACGTCTCACAAAACATCAACCACCTACTTATCAGATACTAAAAAAATGAATATGAACTGGAACTACCCCACTGCCATGCGAGTCGGCGCCGGAAGAATCAAAGAAATCGCCGACGTCTGCAAGCAGCACAATGTGTCTGCGCCATTGCTGGTAACAGACCCCGGCGTTGCGGCGTTACCGATGCTCGGGAATATTATTGATGTGTGTAAGAGTGCGGGCCTGAACATTGCCGTGTTCAGTGATGTCAAACCAAATCCTACCGGTGAAAATGTTAACAACGGAATCACCGCCTTCAAAGCGGGCAATCATGATGGAGTCATCGCGCTTGGCGGCGGTAGCGGCCTGGATGCCGGCAAGGCTGTTGCGGTAGCGGCAAACCAGCAGTGCTCTATGTGGGACCTTGAAGACATTGGTGATAACTGGACTCGGGCCGACGCCAGTAAAATTCCACCGATTATTGCGGTACCAACAACTGCGGGCACTGGCTCTGAAGTCGGCCGAGCCTCGGTAATCGTAAAGGAGGACGAACACCGGAAGGTTATCGTATTTCATCCCAACATGTGCCCTGATGTCGTCATTCTCGATCCGGAACTAACCACAGGTCTTCCTGCGATGCTGACCGCGGCCACCGGTATGGATGCGCTGTCTCACAACCTGGAGGCTTTCTGCTCGCCACTTTTCCACCCCATGGCGGAAGGAATTGCCGTAGAAGGAATCCGCTTAATCAAGGAGTATCTGCCCACAGCGGTCTCTAACGGAAATGACATGGAGGCCCGAACCCAAATGCTGGTCGCATCTTCCATGGGCGCCACTGCTTTTCAACGTGGGCTGGGCGCGATGCATGCGCTTGCTCATCCACTGGGGGCCGTTTATGATGCCCACCACGGCACGCTCAATGCGATCCTCATGCCCTATGTACTGGTTGCCAACCGGAGCGCAATTGAGAAACCCGTTGCCCGACTGTCTCGCTATCTCGGGCTGGAAGAAGGCTTTGATTCATTCCTGAAATGGATTATGGCATTGCGCAGCGAAGTTAATATTCCCAACACCCTGCGGGACATTGGCATTGACGATACCCGGGCAGCAGAAATTGGTGAAATGGCCGAGGCCGACCCATCAGCAGGAACCAACCCAATCCAGTTTGATGCGGCAGCCTATACGGCGATTGCGATCAACGCTGTAAACGGTAACCTGTAAGCGGAAACCCGTCGTCAAAAAGCTGAGATGAAGCCGACCAGGGCTTTTCATCTCAGCTTGCGTATCGACGGGATCCATAAACAAAATAACTAAGTGCCAGCGCTGCTGATACCCAATACAGGGGTCTCAGCATCGTTTCGCTAACCTCCATCCCGGCAAGAATAAAAGCAACCACAGCAAATACCACGACAATGGAAATTTGAGAGTAATAACTTTTCAAAACCAGATAGTCATGGGAAATCGTCAATTTAGCGAGATCATAAAAACGTTTGTTCATAGCCAGACGAAAAAAGGACGTACAAAATGTAATGGCGATAAGAAAAATATACAGAATCT
Source organism: Gammaproteobacteria bacterium (assembly GCA_024679435.1). Lineage (GTDB taxonomy): Bacteria > Pseudomonadota > Gammaproteobacteria > Arenicellales > Poriferihabitantaceae > JAIBDK01. The sequence goes on from JAIBDK010000103.1 coordinate 6,570, forward strand.
CCAGGGCCATCTGATCGTCGATCACCGCCCTTAAAGCCCATGACAAGGCATACAGACCCACAGACAATCGATACACCCGGTTGCGCCCCAGTCTGTCGATCGTATTTTTCAGCAGATAAAATACAATGCCAAACATCACTGCTAAAGACAGCACAATAACGCCCAGTGTTGCGAAACTTTCATGGGCCAGCATAAACAACGATATCACCCAGAAAAAACTCTCGGCAAACAGAAAAAAACCGTCCACCACAAAGATAAAACGAGAATTGTCAGTGTCCCTGAATCTAATAATGTCTTTAACCCTGAGGCTTTTGTGCTTCACTAGAGTGGGTGGATAAACAGGTCTTTTGTAAGTTGTAATAAAAAAACCAGAGACAACAATGACCAGGGACACCACCAGCAGATAAACAAAATTTGTTTTTTCCAGCAGAAAGCCGCCAATCAGAATACCAATTTGCAGCAGGACACCCACAAAAATCTGAAAATTTCCGTATTTTCTACCCGAAGATTCAACATCAATCAGGTCAAAAAACAGAGCCCTTTGAGTGGTCCAGAAAAAGCTGTTATAGATTCCGTAAGTAATACCCAGTGCAATCAGAGTGGGTCTGTCCATTTTCAGAATATAAACGTTGAACAGAAGCCCAATTTCCAAAAGCAGAGAAATCGCAATTATGCTGGATAAACTGACCTTCAGACGCAATCGATCCCAGGCCCACAACCCTGCACAAAAACCCAACCCACCCAGAGAAATAAAGAGCGAAATATCAGCCAGACCGAAATGTTGATTCCACAAATACACCGGAATGTAGAAAGGGAAAATCCCGATCAATAACGAATGAACTCCCAGATACTGATAAAAAGTGCTGTTACTTGCAGGCATTCAGAAGATGTCTTTGTCACCAATATCCAGTTGATCCAGCAAGGCAAAAGATTCGCTCAGGTCCTCCGCCTCTCCATATCGGGGATAGTCGTGCATTTTAATATAAGGCCTGGAATTAACTTCGATAAAAATGCATTTTTGATCCTTCCAGGAAACTTCTATGCCTTTTTCAAAAATGACGTCAATGCCGAGCACGTTGGCACCGAACATTTTAACAACGTCCTTAAACAGGCGAGTATTTACTTCGGGTATGGTTAACTGATCAATAATTTCCACCACGCCACCCGGAGACAGCGCAACCC